>PLXD01000558.1 GCA_003151295.1 Chitinophagaceae bacterium
TCCTGATCAACCTGCTCGCGACCATCTTCTGGCGTATCGGTGAAAATACGAATGTCAGGCTCTCCTGTCTGATAGAACAACGATTCATCCAAAACACTTTTGCGCATGTTCTCAACCTCCCGCTTGGTTTCTTAGGCAAACGCTCCAGCGCCGCCATCGCCAAACAGATCGACCAATCGGAGGAAGTATCGGGCATCGTCAACGGTTTTTCCCAGCAGATCCTTCCCGAAACGATTAGTTTATTAGGGATCCTGGCCATTATGTTCTATGAAAATGTGGCGCTCACCTCCGTAGCGCTGATCACCATCCCTTTTTATCTGCTCATAGCCTGGCGGTCCGCCAGAAAGCTGGAATCGGGCCTTTCCAGCTATTATGAAAGGTGGGAGGACGTCTCGGCAAGGATACAGGATGGGCTGACAGGCATCAAAACGGTAAAGCTATCGGGAGCCGAAGACAGGGAGACCGAACACCTGCAGTCGATTTCCGATGAGGCCTACCGTGATTATATAGCCCGGACAAGACTCTCCAATAAATATGTTTTCTGGGAGACCATGCTCTCTCATCTCTCGACGGCCCTGGTATTGGGTTACGGCGGTTATCTCACCCTCGAGAACAAACTGACGCCGGGCGATGTGGTGATGTTCGTTAGTTACCTGGACAGGCTTTATGGACCCATCGATACCCTGGCGAGTCTTTGGGTAGGATTGCAGCAAAATATCGCATCCATCGCCCGTGCTTTCAAACTGCTCGATAGCGGCGTGGAAGAGAAATCGGGAGGTCCCCTGGTGATCGGACCCGGCAAAATAGAATTTAAGAATATCTGGTTTGCATATACCCCTGAAAGAGAAATATTGAAGGGAGTGAGCTTCCTGCTGGAGCCTGGTAAGGCTACCGCTCTTGTTGGAACTTCCGGGGCAGGCAAGACCACTACGGTGGACCTCTTGATGAAATTATATGAACCGTCACGGGGTGAGATCCTGATAGACGGCCAGGAATTGTCCGGGCTGGATGCATCTTCCGTCCGCAGTCAGATCGGTATGGTGTCTACGGATGGCGCGATATTCAGGGGCACCCTTGCCGATAATATCCGTTATAAAAGACCCGATGCTACTAATGAAGAAGTAAAAAAAGCGGCTATCTCGGCAGGCATGCAGGCTACCCTGCAAAGATTACCCGAGGGATTGGAAACGATCGTCGGGGAAAGCGGTATCGGATTATCCGTCGGGGAAAGACAGCGGATACAGATTGCACGAGTGCTGGTGGCCAGGCCGCGCATACTGATACTGGATGAAGCGACCGCCAACCTCGACTTCGCTACGGAAGCCGAAGTAAAAAAGACCATCGAAGAGATCCGTAAGGAAAATACCGTGATCATTATCGCGCATCGGTATTCGATGGTCCATGACGCCGATCATGTCATCGTTCTTTCCGATGGCCAGGTCACGGAGCAGGGCAGTCCGGCGGAGTTGCTGGAAAAAGGGGGTTGGTTTGCCGATTTTGCGAACGCGGCGGAGGAGGAAACAGAAGGGGTTATGCCGGCAGAAGGAGAAGGAGAAGGAAAACAAGAGGAAGAGGAAGAAGAGGATGCCATGGATTCCGACGAAGAGGAAGAGGATGAAAAAGATGGAGAGGAGGAGAAGAAGTGAGCTTGAAATCGAACACTTTTTGCATCAAATCCGGACGATTTACATCTTTCTGAATTTATGTATTGAATTGACTATCAATAATTAAATAAAGTGGCATTGTCTTAGCAGCAAAATGGGAACCTAATTCCGCCAGGCATGTTTAAAAATTATATCAAAATTGCCTTCCGCAATCTCTGGAGGCACCGGGTCTTTTCCGGCATCAACCTTTTAGGATTGGCCGTAGGAATGTCCTCGTTCCTGCTTATCTTTTCGTATGTCTCCTTTGAACGGAGCTATGATGTCTACAATAAAAAGGCAGACCGAATCTATCGCGTCATCTGCGATACCAAAACAGAGACCGAAGTCATCCATACCGGAACGACCGCTGGTCCCACGGGTCCTACCATCAAGGCCGAATTTCCGGAGGTGGAAGCAGAGGCGCGCACCTGCTTTTTGGGTTTCCTGATCCAAAACGGCGAGAAAAAATTTCAGGAGAACAATATCCTCGCGGCCGACTCCAGCCTCTTCTATATCTTTTCCTTTCCCTTGATAAAAGGCGATCCCGCCACCGCGCTCAAGGATCCCTTTAGCGTAGTATTATCGGAAGCGGGCGCCAAAAAATATTTTGGTTCCGCCGATCCCATGGGACAATCCCTGATCCTCGACGGCAAATACCCCGTCAAAATCACCGGCCTCATGAAGAATATCCCGGAGAATTCGCACTTCCGGAGCGATATCCTTATTTCTATGTCTACCTTCTCGCAGCGATTGTACGGTGACTGGGACAGGAACTGGGGCAACTTCAACTGGTTTACCTATATCCTCCTTAAACCAGGCGCCGATCCCAAACGCCTGCAGGCCCGACTTCCCGCCTTTGTGAAGGAAAAGGCAGCGAACGTCGAGAAAGAGACCGGCATGTCCTACACCCTGTTCCTCCAACCGCTGAAAAGCATCTGCCTCGGGCCTACGCTGGATAACTATGGCCAGGGCGATCCTACCGGCAGCAAAAGCAATACCTATATCTTCTCCATTGTCGGAGCCTTTATACTGCTCATCGCCTGCATCAATTTCGTCAACCTTACCACGGCGCGGGCGTCCGAACGCGCCCAGGAGGTCGGCATCCGCAAGGCCATCGGGGCGGCCAGGGCGCAGCTCACCAGGCAATTCATGGGCGAGTCCATCCTGCTTTGTCTTCTCGCCTTCGTTCTGGCAGTGGGGTTATGCAATGCCTTGCAACCGCTCTTCACCCAGTTATTGAGCAAGAGCATTCCGCTCAACGCCTTTGGGGCCAATAGCTACGTCGGCATGTTACTTGCCATCGCCATCGGGATCGGCGCCCTGGCCGGCATCTACCCGGCCCTGATCATGTCGGGCTTCAATCCCATCGCCGTGCTCAAAGGCCGCTTCGTTTCCACCAAAAAAGGATTGACGATGCGCCGGGTACTCGTGGTCTTTCAGTTTACCATTTCCACCGTGCTCATCATCGGGACCATCGTCGTATACAACCAGTTGCAGTACATGCAGGACCAGGATCTGGGTTTCAAAAAAGATAAGGTGCTGGCGATCAATTTTTACGGGGATAGTGTCGTCCAGGCGAACAGCGAACATATCCGGCACGAATTATCGGCTATCCCGGGTATAAAAGAAGTCTCATTCTCGAGTAGTGTTCCCGGCACCAGCCCCAATAACTGGTATCTCCGGGTAGCAAATCCTTCCGGGGAGATGCAGGGAGCCAACCTGAACACCTATGTCGTCGATTTCGATTATTTCAAGCAGTATGGCATCCGCCTGGCAGCCGGCAGAAGTTTTTCGCGTGACTTCCCCACGGACTCCACCAAGGCCATGATACTCAATGAAGCCGCCGCCCGCAGCCTCGGCTATGGAGATCCGGAGAAAGCAATAGGGCGGAAGTTTTCGGAATGGGGTGTCGACGGGACTATCATCGGCATAGCGAAGGATTTTCACTATCGGTCCTTAGAGGAAGCGATCCAGCCCCTGGCCTTTAAAGTGTTAAGCCCCTCCTTCTACAATGTGATCTCCCTAAACATTACCGGCAGTCATACTCCACAGACCATATCCGCCCTGGAGCAACGTTGGAAAACGCTGGCGCCAAACCGCCCCTTTCAATATTCTTTTGTCGACCAGGACTTCACCCGGCTGTATTCCTCGGAGGACCGGTTCCAAAGTGTCTTCCTGTATTTTGGCGTGCTCGCCATCTTCATCTCCTGCCTCGGTCTCTTAGGGCTTGCCGCCTATAGCACCATCCAACGTACAAAGGAGATTGGCATCCGCAAAGTCTTAGGAGCTTCCGTAACGACGATCGTGAGCCTCTTATCCCGGGAATTCCTGCGCCTGGTATTCATTGCCCTGCTTATCGCTTCTCCTATAGCCTGGTATATCATGCATCGTTGGTTGCAGGATTTTGCATATCGGACTACGATCAATTGGCGGGTATTCGTAGTGGCCGGATGCGCTGCCGTATTGATCGCTTTTGTAACAGTGGGGTTCCATTCGATCAAAGCGGCGGCGGCTAATCCTGTGAAAAGCCTGGGAACGGAATAACCTGATCGACGGCCAGGAATTGTCGGCCCTGGATGCCTCTAACGAAGAAGTAAGAAAAGCGGCTATATCAGCCGGTATGCATGAAACATTGGGATAAAAAAATACAACTAAAAAACAGAACCCATGCTCAAAAGTTATTTCAGGATCGCGTGGCGCAACCTGCTCAAAAATAAGGGGTACTCGGCAATCAATATCGTCGGACTGGCAACGGGCATGGCCATCGCCGGGCTGATCGGCCTCTGGATGGCTGACGAAATCTCCTTCGATTCTTATTACCCAAATCACAACCGCCTCGCGCAGATCATGCTTAACCAAACCGCCGATGGCCAGGTTGGTACCGGGCAGTCGATTGCAACGCCCATCGGTCAAGCACTGCGAACCCAGTATGCGGATGACTTTAAACAGGTGGCGCTAACGTCTTATCCGGAAGACCACATCCTTGCCGTCGGAGATAAAAAACTATCTGGATCAGGGATGTGGACCCAGCAGGAATTTCCGGTGATGTTCATGTTTAATATGCTGAGCGGCAATGCCAACGTCCTGAAAGATCCTTCTACCCTGTTAATATCCCAATCCCAGGCTGTCGCCCTCTTCGGAAATACTGACCCGTTGAATAAGACGATCCGGCTGGACAATAAGCTGGAACTCAAAGTCGGCGGCGTCTACAAAGATCTTCCGCATAACACCAGTTTCTACAACATGAAGTTCCTGCTGCCCTGGGGTAACAAGGAGAACGGTTACATNNACGACCACAGTGCACAATGTTTTGTGGAACTCTCCGGAAAAGAGACCGCCGACCAGGTCACCGCCAGGATCAAAAATCTGCCTACTCCTTACATCAAAGGATGGCACGAAGAAGTCATGGTGCACCCGCTCGACAAAGCGCACTTATACGCTGAGTTCACCAATGGCAAGGCTTCGGGCGGCCGCATACAGTTTGTCCAGCTCTTCGGGATCATCGGCGCCTTCGTCTTACTACTGGCCTGCATCAATTTCATGAACCTCTCTACGGCAAGAAGCGAGAAACGCGCAAAAGAAGTCGGGATCCGCAAGACGATCGGATCCCTGCGGAAACAACTGATCGGGCAATTTCTCAGTGAATCGATCCTGGTCGCCTTCCTGGCCTTCATTTTTGCGATCTGCCTGGTGGTGGTTTCCCTGTCTTTCTTTAATGACCTTGCCGGTAAGCAAATGTCTCTTCCCTGGAGAAGTCCCCTATTCTGGTCGCTGGCCATCGGCTTCACGCTATTCACCGGGATCGTTTCCGGCAGTTATCCCGCTTTCTATCTCTCCGGCTTCGAACCGATAAAAGTCCTGAAAGGAACCTTCCGGGCCGGCCGCAATGCCTCGATTCCCCGGCAGGTGCTCGTAGTCATACAGTTCGGCGTATCATTGGCCCTGATCATCGGGACGATCATCGTCTACCGCCAGATACAATATGCAAAGGACCGCCCCGTGGGGTATGCGCGCGAAGGGCTGATAACGGTTAACATCAACACCCCTGAACTGGGCAAGCACTACGATGCGCTGCGCAACGACCTCCTGCAGGCGGGTGTGGTGGACAATGTGGCCGAATCCTCTCAACCCATGACGAATTTCGGAAGCAATAACTCACTCTACTGGAGAGGCAAGCGGCCCGACCAGGAAACCACCTTCTTTTTTAATGTGAACGTGACTCCCGACTTCGGCAAGACCGTGGGTTGGAAGATCGTGCAGGGCCGTGATTTTTCCCGGGACTTCGCCACGGATTCCAGCGCGGTCATCCTGAGTGAAACAGCCGTAAAGGCTATCGGGATACCAAACCCGATCGGCGAGATCGTGACGATGTTTGATAAACGGCGGGTAGTGATCGGGGTGGTAAAAGACATGGTAACGAATTCGCCTTACAGATCAGTCGACCCGGCCATCTTCCTGGGAGACGGCTATCACTCGGAGATCACCATCCGTCTCAAAGCGGGGGTTCCCATACACAAGGCATTGGTGGGCATCGAGCCGGTCTTCAAAAAATATGATCCTTCCAGCCCATTCCTCTACCAGTTCAACGACGATGGATATGCCGCAAAATTTGACTCGGAAGAACGGATCGGCCACCTGTCTTCCGTCTTCGCCGCTTTCGCCATCTTCATCTCCTGCCTGGGGCTTTTCGGCCTCGCCTCCTTTATGGCGGAACAGCGGACCAAGGAGATTGGGGTACGCAAGGTGTTGGGCGCGAATTTATTCACCCTCTGGAGGCTGCTGTCGAAAGACTTTGTAAAGTTGGTGGTCCTCTCCCTGTTCGTTTCGATACCGGTCGCTTATTATGGAATGGACCGGTGGCTGCAGAACTATTCCGCCTATCGCACCGACATGCCGTGGTGGATCTTTGCCGTGGCCGCCCTGGGCATACTACTGATCACCCTGTTGACCGTAAGCTATCAATCCCTGAAGGCAGCACTGATGAATCCCGTAAGTAGCCTGCGCTCAGAGTGAGCTTCCTCCTCCGCCGCCTTCGGCTGTCGAAGAGAATTTTAGAACGGAATAATAAGATTAATTTTTTTCTAAAATTCCGCTGTTTATTTTATGGAATTTTACAAATTCACTATCTTCTCCCTATTGCAAAGAATCCCAATCCTTTCATATTAATTTTTTAGCGTATGCTTAGGTCAACGACAGCCCTTCTGGCTATTCCATTCCTATTGTATTCCATCGTTTCCGCTGCATCTACCGCATCCTCAGCATCCATAGCACCACCACCCGCCCCTTCCGACACCTCGAAATTGTCCTGCCTGGAAAAAGCCAATTGCCTGCTGGACGAGGCCCTGATATTCATGCAAAAAAACTATTACAAACGAGAGAATATCTCCTGGGACTCACTGGCCATCCTGGCAAAAGCCAGGCTGAACAATACCGGGAATTGTGATGACGCCTATGCGACCATCACCTGGTGCTTTCACCAGATCAACGAATCCCATAGTTTCATCATGCCCGCGGAAAAAGCGGCCATTTACAATTATGATACCGCCGTCATTGCGGTAAAACCAATTTTAGCGGACCTGGTGGGGGAAATAAAGGGAGAAGTGTTGTCGGATAGCATCGCCTATCTCACGGTTCCCTGGGTCAGCACCACCGATTCTGCGATCTGCATCCGGATTGCGGATAGCCTGCAGCAACTGATCGCGCGTCTCGATGCAGGCAAGGTTTCAAAATGGATCGTCGATCTGCGAATGAACACGGGCGGAAATTGCTGGCCCATGCTGGCAGGAATCGGNNAGCGACGGCGCAGCCTTCCAGGGAAAGCATATTCGCTGCCAGGTGAGTAAGAAGGGCTACCATATCAGCCCGGGCAGAAAATCCATTGTCATATTGACCGGCCAGCGAACGGTCAGCGCGGGGGAGATCGTTGCATTGGCTTTTAAAGGGAAAGAGCAGGTAAATTTTTATGGAGAACCAACGGCCGGAATGACGACCGCCAATGCTGTCTATACCCTTTCCGACAATTCCATGCTGGTGCTGACCGTCTGCCGGGAAGCCGATTTTACCGGCAGGATCTGCGATGGCAGCATTGTCCCCGACAAGATCATTAATCCCAATTCAGACGATAAAGACAGAGACATCACCAAACAGGAAGCCATCCGCTGGCTACAGATGTGATAAAAAGGAAATCACCTCCTTTGAGAATTCGGCCGATCTGAGCGCAGCGCCATGATCACCCGGGATCCGTATACAAACGGATCGCGGGATCATCTTTGCCAGGTCTTCGGGAGAACCGTCGTCGGGATCCTTGTCCCCGCAAATTACAAGCACCGGTTTGTCCACTTTCGATAATTCGGCCGGCGAGGTGGAAGGCTGTTCTTTTTGCATACAGGCGAGGGCCTGTTGATCCAGTCCCGAAGATTGGATATATTTTACGACCCCTTCCAGTTCTTTTACGGGTTCGCCCATAAGCGCTCTATAAAAGAGTATACGCCGGGGCCATTCCGGATTTGTAAAATCGGCGCCCATTCCACCCAGTACGGCATGATCCACCCGTTTATCCAGCACGAGCAACCGGGCTGTAATAATCGATCCCCGCGAATAACCGATCACGCTGTAATGTTCAATCCCCAGTTGGTTTAATAAGGCGATTATATCTTTTGCTTCTGCATCCTTTGCATAGGCTTCCGGGACATGTGGTTTGTCGGATTTTCCATTCCCGCGAAGATCCAGGGTGATGACCTGAAATCCCCTGTCCCGGAGATCCCGGTACAAGGGTATCTTTTTCCAGCTCTCTCCATTGACGATAAAACCGTGCACCAATAGAACAGGGCGGCCCTTTCCCTTCACTTCATAATAGATCCGGGTGCCGTCGAAAGAACTGAAATAACGACCCGAATCCTGCGCCAATGACGGTCATAAGGATACAGTGTCTTTCTGCGCGGGTAATGATCTGCTGCAAAGGCACGACAGCAGCGCAAAAAACCCATATAATCGTATTCTGCTCATCCGTAAAATTTTGAATCGTTAAATGGATAGGTGATGTAAGGACTGACAATTTATCCTCAATTGCTGTGAATTAAAAAAATAATTTCGGCGGGATCCCCGAAGGATCTTATCAGTTTTAAAAATATTTGTTTTCAACTCTACAAAAACTTTAAATTTACTTTTCATACGTTCAAATTATAACTTTCAGTATGGGTGATCTGGAGATTAAAAAGCAGGCTAAAAAATACGATGCGGTAATAGTAGGATCAGGTGCAGGGGGTGGAATGGCTGCTTATATCCTGGCCAAGGCAGGTCTTAAAGTATGTTTACTGGAAGCGGGCCCCATGTTCGATCCTAAAATCAATTCCGCCCAGTTAAAAAATGCATGGGATTCTCCTCGCCGAGGCGCCAGCACGAAATTCCGGCCTTTCGGCGATTACGACGCCTCCTTTTGGGGCTGGGAGATAGACGGCGAACCTTATACCCAAAGCGGGGCCACCAAATGGGAATGGTGGCGCGCCCGTATGTTAGGGGGAAGGACCAATCACTGGGGGAGGATTTCCCTCCGTTTCGGCCCCAAGGATTTCAAACGCAAGAGTATCGACGGTCTCGGCGACGACTGGCCGATCGGCTACCAGGATGTAAAGCCGTATTATGATAAAGTGGACCAAATGATCGGGGTGTTCGGAACAAACGAAGGGCTGGAGAATGACCCCGATGGATTCTTTCTTCCGCCCCCTAAACCGAGGCTTCATGAGCTCATGAACAAAAAGGCCGCAACAGGAATAGGCATTCCGGTCATCCCCTCCCGGCTGTCGATCCTCACCAAACAGATCAACCCTGAAAGAGGCCAGTGTTTTTTCTGCGGACAATGCAACCGCAGTTGTAAAGTATACGGCGACTTCTCTTCCTCTTCCGCGTTGGTCATCCCTGCGCTGAAAACCGGCAATGTCGACCTGATCACGGGTGCCATGGCCCGGGAAGTATTGACCGATAGAGAAGGGCTGGCAACGGGCGTGTCCTATATCAATAAAGAAAACCTGGATGAATACCAGGTGTACGGACGCACGGTACTATTGGCAGCCAGCGCCTGTGAAAGCGCCAGGCTCCTGCTCAATTCGAAATCGGACAGACATCCAAATGGATTGGCCAATAACAGCAATACCGTAGGAAAATACCTGCATGATTCCACGGGCGCCGATATGGGAGGCATTATCCCCGACCTGGTTGGCCGGAAAAGATATAACGAAGATGGCGTAGGCGGTATGCATGTCTATTCTCCGTGGTGGGGAGATAATAAAAAACTGGATTTCCCGAGAGGCTATCATATTGAATATGGCGGAGGCTTTGACATGCCTTTGTATGGGTTCAGCTGGGATATTCAACAGTTCAATGGCTCCTTAAAGGTTAAAGGCAAGCAAAAAGAACCGGGCGGTTACGGGGCCTCCCTGAAAGAAGACTACCGTTATTTCTACGGAGCGACCATCGGCATGGCTGGCCGCGGCGAATCCATCGCCCGGGCCGACAATTATTGCGAGATCGATCCCGAGGTGGTTGACAAATACGGCATACCTGTTTTGCGATTTCATACGAGCCATTCGGATTATGAGATCAAGCAGGCTAAGCACATGAAGGAGACCTTTGCCGAGATACTGCATGCCATGGGCGCCGTAACAGGTTTCGGCGATGAGGATGGCCCGCATAATAACTATGGCCTTCATGCTCCGGGCAATATCATTCATGAAGCAGGTACGGTACGTATGGGGAGTGACCCGAAAACCTCAGCGCTGAATGAATGGAACCAGGCGCATGATTGCAAGAAC
>PLXD01000042.1 GCA_003151295.1 Chitinophagaceae bacterium
CCTGCCGCACTTTGTCCCACGCGCCACGCAAGGTCAGCAGCCCGTTCAACATCCCGCCCCACGAAGGCGCCACCAGCATCACCGAAAACACCACCCCGAGCGATTGCGCCCAATCCGGCAGCGCGGTGTAGAGCAGATGGTGCGGCCCCGCCCAGATGTAGATGAATATCAGCGCCCAGAAATGAATGATCGACAGACGATAGGAATAAATGGGCCTGTTCGCCGCCTTGGGCAGGAAATAATACATCAGGCCCAGGTAAGGAGTCGTCAGAAAAAAGGCAACGGCATTATGACCGTACCACCACTGCACCAGTGCATCCTGTACACCGGCATACCAGCTATAACTTTTCCACAAGGAGACGGGTATTTCGGCAGAATTGACGATATGCAGCATCGCCACCGTCACCCAGGTAGCAATGTAGAACCAGATCGCCACATAGAGGTGACTTTCCCGGCGTTTGAGGATCGTACCGAACATGTTGATTCCGAAGATGACCCAAATTATGGTGATGGCGATATCGATCGGCCATTCCAGTTCCGCATACTCTTTGCCGCTGGTCTTGCCGGCCCATAAGGTAATAGCTCCTGCTACGATGATCAGTTGCCAGCCCCAGAAATGAATTTTACTGAGTGTATCATTGAACATCCTGGCCTTGCACAGTCTTTGCAGGGAATAATAAACGCCCATAAAAATCCCATTGCCCACAAAGGCGAAAATCACCGCATTGGTATGCACCGGCCGCATCCTCCCGAAAGTGGTGGCGGGAAGACCCAGGTTCATCGGCGGATAATAAAGGGCAATCGCAATCCACAGTCCGGCAAGCATACCGACGATGCTCCAGAAGAGCGTGGCATAGGCAAACCATTTTACTGTCTTGTTGTCGTAATAGAATTTTTCTACTTGCATACGAACGGGTTTCGATTTTTTAGATGATTACAGGCTCACTATCGTTTAAGGTGGTTTCAATGGTTCCGTTATCCCGCGAGGAATGATCAGGATTAGTAGTAAGGGGAGAATCCTCGAAGAGAATACGGCGCGGGGGTGAGAACCCATCTTCGAATTGCCTGTTCTTTACGCCCCAGATAAAAGCGCCCAGGAAAAGAACCGCGACAGAGAGACTGGCAATCAACAGGAGAATGATGACACTCATATATTCCGGTTATTTGGTATACTTTATTAGGTATTATTCAATATGATGTAAAACTAGATAAGCGTTTACTTTTACGGGATGACCTGCCTCAGCAGAACAACTGATCTTACTCAGGAATACCATCAAAAGAAAGTGGAACACCGGATTCCGGGATGCTTTCTATCATCAAAGCCTCAATTTTTTCGCTACTACATTGCTGCTCCCATAGGTGATCAGCAGGATGCTCAGAGAGCTTGCCGGCATAAGGACTGCGGCTATTAACGGCGACAGGATGCCCTGTACGGCAAAGGACAATCCGATAATATTATACAAGATTGATAAGACGAAGCTGGCCAGTATGATTTGCCTGTTAACACAGCAGAGCCGGATGAATTTCGGCAGGAGGAGCAGCTTCCCGGATTCCAGGATGGCATCGCTGGCGGGCGTAAAATTGTTCCCATTCTCCGATAAAGCAATGCCTGTATTGCTTTGCCGCAGGGCGCCGGCATCGTTGAGGCCATCCCCGACCATCATCACTTTCCCGCCCTCTCGTTGCAATGTCTGAATATAACGGGTTTTATCTTTCGGCTTCTGGCCGAAAAGCAGGTCTTCCTTCTTTCCCAGCAATTCCTGCAGGCGGGGCCGCTCCCAGGAGTTATCTCCGGACAGTACGGATAAATGAAAAGTCTGCGAAAGTCCTCGTATTAATCCGGATATACCTTCCCGGTAATGATTGGGAATGCTGAAATACCCCAGGAGTTTGCCCTCGTGGCAGGCATAGACCCGTGTGCCGGGGGAATTGGAACGTTTTGCATCTCCGGTCACAAATGGCAGGGATCCGATGGCGATCCGCTCCCCATTGACGACCCCTTCTGTCCCTTTGCCCGGCACTTCCCGAAACCCGAATAAGCTGCAGGGCTCGCTCTTATCCAGGTGCCGGGCCAGGGCCCTGCTCAGGGGATGAGTGGATTGGCTGGCCAGGGTAGCAACCGATCGCCGTTGCTCACAGGTAAGCGGGATGCCTTCATAAACCAGTTCCTGCACACCGTTATCAGTGAGTGTACCTGTTTTATCAAATACGATATGCGTGGTAGCGGCTATGCTCTCTATGACCTGCGCATTGCGGAGATAGAAATGATTTCTCCCCAGTATACGAAGGATGTTGCCATTGGTAAAGGTGCTGGACAAGAGCAAGGCACAGGGGCAGGCGATAATCAATACCGCCGTTACGGCATTCCAGATCTTTGTCGCGTCATGTAGTTCCCAGTAACAGGCAGCGACGGTAGCAATAATAAGTACGATATACGTAAAATACCGGCTCAGCAGATGCACGAAGGAAAAATCATTTTCCCCCCTTGTTGGGGAGATCGGGGGATTATCGCCGGCAACCTTCGAAATATCCTTTCCGTTGCCCTGTCTGTTCCACAATTGCGTTAGATAGCTCTGGGCTACTTCTTTGACCACCAGGATCTCAATAGCAGCTCCGGTCTGCCGCCCGCCCGCATAAACAATCTCCCCGATCTCCCTGGGCACCGGGATTGATTCGCCGGTGACAAAACTATAGTCTATCAGGGCCTGTCCCCGGGTCAGGATGCCATCTGCCGGGATAAGTTCCTCATGATGGATAAGAAGTTCATCCCCGCAGCGGATATCCGGAAGCGCCTTGGTGATCTCCTTACCTTTCTGTAAGACCGATACGGCAACCGGGAAATAGGAGGTATAGTCTCTCTCGAAAGACAATTGCCGGTAGGTCCTGTCCTGAAGCACCCTTCCCGCCAGCATGAAAAATACGATGCCTGTCATGGAATCGAAATATCCCGCGCCTGTGCCGGATAATACTTCATAAGCGCTGCGGGCAAAAGTCACGAAAATGGCCAGCGCGATCGGTGCATCTATATTCAGGAACTTATGGCGAAGGCTTTTCCACGCAGATTTATAAAAAGGTTGTGCACAATATAATAATACAGGCAGGGACAACAGGAGGTCAAAGCCGCGAAAAACACGTTGAAGGGGTCTCTCGGATGCCCCCAGTCCCAGG
>PLXD01000164.1 GCA_003151295.1 Chitinophagaceae bacterium
AAAAGCTGGATCCCCTATTCCTCACCTGAGCAACTGGCCAAAAGTATCGACAATAACCTTCGTACACTGAAACTGGAACAATTGGCCCTGGTACATTTGAGGGTGATGGGCGCTAATCCTGTCCCCTATTTCGAATCGCTGGACGCCATGTTCGACCTGCAAAAGCAGGGAAAGATCCTTCATATCGGACTGAGCAATATCAGACCGGAAGAACTGGAATTGGGATTGAAAAGAGGTCCTATTGCAACCGTGGAAAATGCTTACGGATATCACCAGCGTACAACAGTTACGGGGGCGATCGGAACATTACGCGGCGGGGAAGAAGTGCTGCCGCTCTGTGAGAAGAACCATATTCCCATGATCCCTTTCTTTTCCCTGCTGAACTCCCTTCCGGCCGGTATCGATAAAATCAACCGGATCGCTGAAAAATACGGTGCAACCCCGGCCCAGGTCCATATTGCCTGGCTGCTTCACCGGTCCGACCGGATACTACCGATCCCCGGCACCTCTAAGCTGGCCCACCTGGAAGAAAATCTTGGTGCCCTCAACCTGCTCCTGACCGGGGAGGACATGGAGTGGCTGGGATAAGCCGGATCCTTTTAATATCGCAAGTAAAATGAATTTCCTACATTTATAATATCAGGGAACCGATAAATTTATCACTGACAATGTCTGACCGAAGGATATTTTTAAAACAGATCGGATTGGGCACGATCGGCTACGGGCTTGTGCCGGGGCTTCCTCTTTTTGGCCTCCCTGAAACAAGTGACGGAGTCATGGCGTTACCCCGCAGTACTCCTGAAAAGCAAGGCATCTCTTCGACGGCCCTCAGGGGATTTCTGGATGCCATTAAGGCGAGCGGACAGGAGTTTCATAGTATCATGGTAATCCGGCACGGCCATGTCGTGGCGGAAGGCTGGTGGTCCCCCTATTCATCCGGGCATAAGCAACAATTATATTCATTAAGTAAAAGCTTCACCGGAACAGCTATCGGGCTGGCAGTCGATGAAAAGCGGCTTACGATCGAAGATCCCGTCATCTCCTTTTTTCCCAGGGATAAACCGAAGGAAATAAGTGCGAACCTGGCTTCCTTAAAAGTAAAGCACCTGCTTAGCATGTCGGTCGGTCACGCAAAGGACTCCATTCTCATTATCGAAAAGTCTCCCCCGGGAGATAGCTGGGAGAAGACATTCCTGAGCCTTCCGGTCGTTTTTGAGCCCGGTTCCCAATTCATGTATAATTCAGGAGCCAGTTACATGCTCAGTTCGATCATTAAACGACTAACAGGACATTCCGCTCACGAGTATCTGAAACCCCGCCTGTACGATCCGCTGGGTATCACTGGTGCTACCTGGACGGAAAATGATGAAGGGGTCAATATGGGAGCCTCCCATTTACGCATACGCACCGAAGATATCGGCAAACTTGGCCAGTTGTATTTGCAGGAAGGGGTGTGGAATCAAAAGCGAATTCTTAGCAAGGAATGGGTCGCCCTCGCCACTAAAAAGGAAATCGAATCCGGAAAACAGGATAGTTCCTGGGGCTATGGCTATGGGTACCAGTTCTGGATGAACCCTCCCGGCGGTTTCAGGGCAGATGGCGCATACGGGCAATACAGTATGGTCTTCCCGGACAAGGATACGGTTGTCGTCATCACCAGCGAAAGTGTCGATAAGGCGGCAACCATGCAGACCGTATGGGATCATCTGTACCCCGAACTGAAGGATGGTGGCATCTTAACGGAAAACGCCGGCGAATACAATCAACTGCAACAAGAATTGAAAGCGCTGTCCTATCAGCCGCCACAAATGAATAAGCAGTCTCCTTTATCTGCTTCCCTGTCCGGCAAGATCTTTGTCCTCGATAAAAATGAATTCAACGCAAAAGCCGTATCCTTCAGGTTCGTCGATGACAAGACTATCTTTACGTTGAAGGAAGACGGGAAACCGGATATCGTCATCACCTGCGGAATGAATCATTGGATCACAAAGGGCAATAGAAAACCGAGAGCCCATTCCCTGTTCTCTTTGCGGCGTATCGATTTCGATTCCCCGGTGGCGGCAAGTGCTTCCTGGAGCGATGAGCATACCCTGGTGCTGACCTTTCGTTTTATCGAAACAGTGCATGGCGACAGTCTCACCTGCACATTCGAAGGTGAGAAATCCGATAAATTAAGCATCAAATTTCTATTCAGTGCGGCGCGTTTGGAAAAAATGCCCGATGATCGGGCGGATATAACGGGTCTATTTCATCTTGTTCGCGAGAAAAGCCAATGACAGGGCCCAGGCTTCTTTGGCGGCATCCGGATTGTAACTAGGACGATCATCACAGTTGAAAGCATGGTCAGCCAATGAAAAAACCGCATAGGAATAGTTTTTACCGGCGCTGTCCACCGCATGGAGGATAGCATCCCTTTTCTCCTTTGTGACATGCTTATCCTTACCGCCCCAGAAAAATAACTGCGGTCCGTGAAGGTTCACCGCCTCATCGGTTAATGTCTCCAGCCCACCACCATAGTAAGAGATCGCCGCAGATAAAGGCAGTATAGCGTTTGCCAGGAATGACACCCGTCCTCCCAGGCAATATCCGACGCTTGCGATCTTGTCGTGCTCCACCGCCGATTGCGTTTGCAGCCAGGTGTATACCGCTTTCAGGTCTGCTTCCAATCCCGCCTTGCTGATTGCCTGGTAATGGGGCATGGCGGCGGCAAAATCGTTATAAGGGATTTCCAGCCTTTTTCCGGTACGGTGAAAAATATCCGGAGCGATAGCGACGTATCCTTCTTTACAGAGACGCTCGGTGACGTTGCGGATATGCGCGTTCACTCCATAAGCCTCCTGTACTACGATAATGGCGGGCGAAGGCCCTTTTTTTTCCGGGAAGGCAACATAGGCATCTATTTCCGTGCCGTCGGCGACGGGAATCGTGATAAAATCATGGTTTGTCATCCTGTTATTTCTTTTGTCAACTTATTTTTTATCGCCCTATTACTTTTTACGGTCTCCAATTGTAAATTCCAGCATCCAGCCGGGGTACTCGGCCGGCAATTTGCTCACCTCATCCAACTTTTGCAGATCCTCCGTGCTAAACTGCACGTCTATGGATTTCAGGTTGTCTTCCAACTGCTCCATTTTTTTGGCGCCGATAATGACAGAAGTAACTACCCGCTGGTGCAGCAGCCAGGCCAGGGCCAATTGGGCTACCGTAACGCTTTTGGCCTGGGCCATCGGGTGCAATACATCCAATATATTAAAAGCCCTGTCCTTATCGACAGGCGGGAAATCGAATTGAACGCGCCTCGATCCTTCCTCTCCCTGTCCATCCCGCTTATACTTGCCGCTCAGCAATCCGCCAGCCAGGGGACTCCATACCAACAGGCCAACCTGCTGATCCTTGAGCAGGGGTATGATTTCCCGCTCCAGTTCCCGGCTCGCAATCGTGTAGTGAGCCTGCAGGGATACAAAGCCGGCTACCCGGGTGTATGCCGCAAAGTCCAGCGCCTTCATCAATTGCCAGGCGGCCAGGTTGCTGGCGCCGATATATCGGACCTTTCCGCTTTTAACCAGGTCGTCCAGGACCCAGAGGGTTTCCTGCCAGGGAGTCAACGGATCGAAGCTATGAATCTGGTAGAGGTCTATATAGTCCATCCCCAATCGCCGCAGGCTGGCTTCCACCTCCCGGAGGATGTGTTTACGCGTCAGGCCGCTATCGTTCGGCCCCTGCCCCATCTGGCCCCGCACCTTCGTAGCGATCACCAGGTCATCACGATGCAAACCCAGGTTTTTAATGGACTGCCCGGTAAGTTCCTCGGCCAGGCCTTCAGAATAGACATTCGCGGTATCAATAAAGTTGATGCCCGTATCCACAGACCGCTTAACCAATTGATCCACCGCTTGCTGGTCGAGACTGCCAATTGCCTTCGCCCATCCCTTTCCTCCAAAAGTCATCGTACCCAGGCAAAGTTCCGAAACCTTGAGCCCGGTATTTCCTAATAAATTATATTTCATAATGTTTTGTTTTTGACATCGCCTCGATTAATAACCTGCAGAATCCGTCAATGAATGTTTTCAAAGTGGATCATACCCATTTAGGATACCTACTTTGGTCTCGAAAATCAATGACATAGATACCCCCCTTTTTTAAGAATAGTATTGTGTAATAGTAACAAAATAAGAGAGCCCCAGGAAGGACTTCCATCACTGGCAATAATGATTGTGGTCACCTTCTTTCAAATCCTTTTTCCGAAACTCGCATATAGCAGGGTTGACCAAAAAATAGGATAATCTGGTCGCCGTCGATAATATTGATCTGGAGATTTCAAAAGGTGAAATTTTTGGCTTACTGGGCCCTAACGCCCCGTCTCGATTCGATGGTCATTACTATCTCCCCACCTTTTCATCTTTCCAATTTTTATAGGGATTGATAGACAAATTAGAGTTGTAATATTTCTCGTCGCCAGTAACCTCCTTGTAAACCCAATCAGGAAGATCAAATGATTCTGATTCATTTGAAAGCTCTATTTCGGCAACGATTAGGTCAAGATTAGAGCCTAAAAATTCATCAACTTCCCAAACCTTCTCTTTGTATAGAACCTTGTATCTTACTTTACTAATCTCTGAAACACAAAACTTATCCAATAATTCTTTGGCATCCTTTTCAGGGATTTGGTATTCAAACTCCAGCCTTGAAAAATCCTTGGTAATTCCCTTTATCGTCAGATAACCTTTCCGATCAATAAGTCTGACCCGAATAATTTTATTTAGGTCAGTTGAAATGTACCCTTGCCGTAAATAATATTTGTCTCCATGAAAAGATTTATTCCACTTTTCCGTATCAACTAAATATTTTCTTTCAATTTCGATACCCATATCTTTCTTATATTCAATTTCTTTCATGCTTTGCTCCATACTTATTATGATGCATAAAATCTTCTACGTCACGGCGTACCCTTAGATATTTATTATTTTTATTGACCGCATAACCCAGTCTGAACGAATAAGCTATTATAAGCTCTTTTGGAATATTAAGTAGTTTTTTAATGTTTTTACCTGCCGGTCCATTGCTCAGTGAACTGACTATATGAAAATCTATCCCCAATGAATTTGCCATAAGCCACATGTTTTCCATTACGCAGCCAAGACTGATTATTCCCAAAAAATCTCCTTCGGAAGCCGGTGCTCTCCTTGAAGGATCATAAAGTACAATGCCCAGGACCGGGCTGGAGATAAGTTCTTTCTGCATAAAATCACCCCTGTCATCAGTGGTGATGTCTGCCTTCTTTACATTCGGCTTAGTCCAGGCAGGAGGAAACATAGTGCCAAGTACGCCCGTTTTCTTCTGCAGAAGGTCTTTTTCTGAAAAAGAGAGCTGCTTGTAATTTTCTTTAATAAATGTCATGGAAGTGGGCATTTTCAAATCGGCAATGGCTTCAATTAGTTTTTTGTCATCGACTATTAGCACTTCAAAGTTTTGCATATTATGTGCAGTAGGAGCCCAGCTCCCTGCTTCCAATATTTTATGCAGGTCATCCTTTGCTATTGAACGGTTAGGATCAAAGAATATCCTGGAAGAGTGTCTATCCTTGATCAGATTTAAAAGATCATTCATTGTTTTATTTTTTAATATTATGCGTTGATTTTCAAAACAGCCCTGAAATGTACCTTTGAGTCCATCATTTTCTCATAGGCTTGTGCGGCTTTTTCCAGCGGAAATACTTCGACTATTGGAATCACATTGGTAAGAAGGCTGAATTTCAGTGTTTCTGTAATGTCGCCTCCGGTAAATCCTGATATGGATCGACCATGACCAAGAAATAGATTGGGGTAAATACGTAAAGGGTCATTGACAGCCGTAACAATTACTAATTTCCCGTTCTGTCCCAGGCCAGCTGCGAGAGCAGATATCTCCTCGCTATTCGGGGCCAGACAAAGAATGGCTTTTGCACCTCCCAGGTTGTTTAATTCCTTTACAGCGTCTTCGGACGAAGTATCAATATAAATATGCGCACCTGATTTGTAAGCTAACGTTTCTTTTGTCGTACCTCTGGAGAGTACTACTGTTTTAAAACCCATTTTTACGGCATATTGCAACGCCAGGTGTCCGAGGCCGCCAAGACCGTGGATGGCAACCAAATCACCGGCCTGGGCGCCACAATTTTTCAGGGCGCCGAACGCTGTCCTGCCCGCACAAACCAATGGTGCACCCTCCAAAGAATTAAGTTCACCTGGGATACTCACCACCACTTCTTCCCGGGCCGTCATGTATTCTGCATATCCTCCATCCCTGGTAATGCCAGTTATTTCTGCTTTTTCGCAGCTCCAGAAATTGCCTTTCCGGCATTCCTTGCATCTAAAGCAATGGCCACCATGCCACCCTACTCCAACACGGTCTCCCGTTTTCCAATTGGTTATTTCGCTACCCATCCCGGCAATTATGCCGATTACTTCGTGTCCGGGTATCCTGGGATAAGTAAGGCCGGGGAAAGATCCCTCTTTAATAACGGCATCCCCATGACATATTCCACAGCCTTCAACCTTAATTAAAACTTCATTGGCCAGAGGAACAGGTATTTCCCTCTTTAGGAGCTCAAAATCCCCTCCGGGTTTGCTGATCTGTATTGCATGCATAATTTCAAAGAACGGTCATATTATAAGTAAATTCAATGATTGCTATCACAACGATTATTGATGCTTATCATAGTCTATTGTCACATGGAAGCATAGATTGTGTAGAATTGCTTTCAGAAAAAAACTCCCAAACCAGTTTCGTGTCTTTCCACTCTTTTTTGTTTTTCAGGAATATGGAATTGAGATTCCTCCCATAGTCCTCCCATTCATTCTTACGAAAGCCTCCGCGGCTTTCACACCCAGCTCTCTTCCCCGGAATTCTTCCATGGCTGTATGCCCGCAACCGTAGATTCCGGGAGGATCCTGGCTGACATGACAATAAATAGCTTCTCTTTTCTTTTCCTGCGTATCGCTTNNGCCAACAAGCTGGCCACCTGGTGATCTTTGTGGAAATCCAATGGCCAATGTGTAAATACAAGATCGGGTTTCTCTTCGGCAAACAACATCTGCATTTTATTTACCCATTCATTGTTCATGACCGTATCTCCATCAATCTGGCCGGCAAATACAGGTTTTGCTTGTAATATTCGGCAGGCTTTTTCCGCTTCCTGTTTCCTGATAGCAGCTGCTTCCGTAAGCGACTTGCCCGCAATTCCTGCATCACCAGAAGTAAGGTAAATAACTGTGACATCATGTCCCGCACTGACAAATTTTGCCAGTGTGCCTCCACATCCACTTTCAGGATCGTCTGGGTGCCCTCCCAAACAGACGACTTTCTTTTTTTTCATTCCGTTTTGAGGTCCTGCCTCTAAGATGAATGGCAGTGATAATAGCCCCATGCCCGCGATGGCATTCTTGACAAACTGCCGGCGGCTTTTTGTTTTTTGCTTCCTGTTGTTAATCATGTGAGTTCAAATATAAAGGTTAAAAAGAAATAGCGGCAGGCCCTCAGAATCCGCGGAAAACTGTGCTTAGCAGGACGGCCACTGGGACAATGGCCCAATATATGCAAAGTCTCTGTGAAGGAGCCATACTATGAACATGAAAGGTTGGCACAACAATTGAATTTGTGATAGGATGGTCTTACAATCTTTACAACACTAAATAAAAACAAGATGAAAAAGTACTTACAGGCATTAATTATGGCCCTTGGCCTGATCTTCGGCATGGCTAGCTGCGTCGGATCCTATTATGTGACCGACCAACCGGGCGAACCAGCGTATGCACGGTCCCTGGCCCCCGGCTCCGGCTATGTGTGGATTGACGGGGAATGGGGCTGGAGCGGAGGACGATATGTTTACACGCATGGGTATTGGAACCGCCCCAGGGCTGGCTATAACTGGCATCGTGGGTATTGGAACCACGGATCTCGCGGATACAGCTGGCATCGTGGAGGTTGGGGTAGATAATTCGTTATTTTCCTGGAGGAGTTCCTTCTGTTCTCTTCAGTCACACGCTACCCGTTTGCGTGAATTAAAGTTATTCCATAAATTGTTAATGCAGCATTCTCCTGCAGTCTTCTACAATAATTGAAAACCAGCGAGATAAGAACCAACCTCCCCTATCCGGATTCGCCGGAGGCAATCCCCCCTTTCTCCGATTTACTTTTAAAATAGGGCGGCGATTTGAGCTATATTTTATCAATAAAGTTTATTTTACTTAAAATTTTCTCTAACCGGCCTGATTCTTCCTTAACCAAATTAAATATGCCATATGAAACGCAGAGATATACTTAAGGGTATTTCCTTTTTGCCTTTTGCTACTACGCTGGGCGGCAATTTGATCATACCCAGAAAAGCTAATGCAGGGAAGCTGCCTTCCGGCAAGCGTGACCTGTTCAAAGAACTGGGCGTTCGTCCATTTATCAATGCGGCTGGCACCTACACTTTCATGACGGGTTCATTGATGAGGGAAGAAGTGCTGGAGGCCATCAGGGGCACTTCGGAAGATTTCTGCCTGTTGGATGAATTACAGGACCGGGTCGGGGAAAAAATTGCTGCCATGGTGCATGCAGAAGCGGCTGTAGTAACCGCCGGGGCTTTCTCCGCACTTACCCTTGGAGCCCCAGGTGTACTGACGGGAAATGATCCCGAAAAGGTTAAACTGCTTCCAAAAATAGAAGGCACCGGCATGAAGACCGAAGTGCTTTGCCAAAAAGCACATGCCATTGATTACAACCACGCATTTACGAACACGGGCGCCAAAATAATAGTGATTGAAACGGCCGAAGAACTGGGAAAAGCCATCAATAGCAATACTGCCCTGATGCATTTTCTGAATATTGAGGCCGATAAAGGCAAGATCATGCATGAAGAATGGGTGACCATCGGAAAAAAGCATGGCATCCCCACATCCATTGACATTGCTGCCGATGTTCCGCCGGTTTCAAACCTTTGGAAGGTCAACGATATGGGCTTTGACTTTGTGGCCATCTCCGGAGGCAAGGCGCTTCGGGGTCCCCAAAGTGCGGGATTGCTAATGGGGAAAAAGGAGATTATTACGGCTGCCAGATTGCACATGCCCCCTCGCGGCGCCAATATCGGAAGAGGGATGAAAGTGAATAAGGAAGAGATTTTCGGCATGTATGCGGCCCTGCACCACTATATCAACTATGACCACGACGCAGAATGGAAAATATGGGAAAACAATATCGCCCTTATTGAAAATGCAGCCAAGTCGGTCAAGGGGGTAACCACAAATGTGTATGTACCCAAACTGGGTAATGTCACGCCAACACTGGAACTGTCATGGGATACCAGCCGCCTTTCGGTAAAAGACCTGCAGGAGCGATTGAGAAATGGAGACCCTTCCATCGAAGTGATGGGTCGCGAAAACAAGGGTATCAATATTACCGTGTGGGTAATGAGGCCGGGGCAGGAAAAGATGGTGGCAAAAAGATTAAAGGAAGAGCTTTCCGCTGCACTCGCATAATATAAGCTGCACCCAGACAATACGATAGATCAGTAATACGATAGACCAGGATTTTTTTTTGAATTGAACCATTCAATTCTTGAATAGAACAATAGATTAAAATAATGAACACAAGTTCGGGGCCATTTACAAAAACGATTACACTTGCCGGAATAATTACAGCAATCTCTGCCTGCTCATTGGCGCTTTTTTTTGCTGCCATGCTTTCCCGGTGTAAGTCTGCCAACAAAGAACCTGATGACTTCAGGAAGGAATGGGCCGCGCCACCGGAAGCCGTCAAACTGCGGCCGACTTTCATGGATATAAACCTCATTCTGAAAAAAGGGATGGAGATTTACAATTTGCAATGCGCTTCCTGCCACGGTCCACACGGCTTTGGGGACGGCGGCGCAGGCCACGGACAGGGACAAAAGCCCGCCAATTTTCATTCGGAAAAAGTCCGAAAGGAATCGATCGGCGCCCTGTTCTGGAAAATCAGCGAAGGCAGGGGCATCATGCCCGCTTTCAAAACCATATTTACCGAAGATCAACGCTGGTCATTGGTCGCCTATATCCGCACCCTTTCACGGAGGCAGGAAGTGATGGTGCCGCCAAGGGCACTTCGGCCGGATATAAAAATTGAGCACCTGATGAATGTCGGACCGCTTGCCGTGCGGATACTACAGAACCCGGTAAGCGGAGACCTCTATTATACCAGCTTTGACGGCGATGTGTTTCGGATCAGGAACCTCGATAGCGGTCATCCCGATTCAGTAAGGATCCTGACGGCCGCGGATCATGGCATCACCCGGTTGCAAGGCGCTATCTGGAACAGAAATTCTCTTTTTCTTTGCGGGAACGTCGATTCCACCTCCAGGAAAGCGACCAGCGGAAGAATGGTCCGCTTCGATTTCGGAAATTCCGGTCCCCCTGTAATGTCGGTCGTATTTACCACGGCGGAATATGGCGCCAATAAGACCATTTACGACCATGGCTGGAATGCATTGGCGATAAGCCCCGACGGAAAATATATTTTTGTCAACAGCGGCGCCAGGACCGATCACGGCGAAGTACAGGATGACGGAGGTCTTTATCCCAATGCGAGGGACAATGCCGTCACGTCTAAGATTTTCAGATTCCCGATTAATACCAGGGATCTGGTATTGCCCATGGACACAGCCAGGCTGAGAGCCGAAGGGTATCTGTATGCGGAAGGAGTTCGCAATGCCTATGATATGGCCTTTGATGGTTCGGGAAATCTTTTCGCAGTCGTAAATTCCTCCGATTACGATTTCCCGGAAGATATGTTTTGGGTCAGGCAGCATCATCATTATGGTTTTCCCTGGTTATTGGGCGGAGCTGAAAATCCCATGCAATTCCCGGGTTGGAAGCCGGATCCGGCTACCGACTCCTTCATCAATCCTTCATCACATTCCTGGCGGGTTCATTATTATTATGATGACTCTACCTTCCCGAAAATTCCGCCCGGCGTCAAATTTTCTGCAGGTGTTCAGAATATGGGTCCCGATGCCAATGAATACCGCGGACATTCCGGCAGAGTGCTCGATGGCGATCAGACTGGCGTGGCCGTGAGTACGTTCACCGCCCATTCTTCTCCGCTGGGTCTGTTTTTTGATACCCAAAAAGCCCTTTCCGGCGATCTCCGGGGAGACGGATTCGTGATCCGGTATTCATTAGGGAAAAATGAAGTGATGATGCGCCCTTTTACCGCGGAAGGATCGGACCTCCTGCATCTTCATATGGAATACGATAAGGAGATGGATAATTTCGTGATGCATACTACCCGTGTTGTGGATGGGTTTCAGGAACCCACCGATGCCGTACTTATCGGTAATATTGCCTATGTGATTGAGTATGGGGGCCTGGAAGGCCATATCTGGAAGGTCATCCTGCCGTCAGGAACCGACGCCAGCAGCAAGACACGTTCAAAAAGACATTGATGATTTAGTCTAAAGAAAATAGTATGAAAAAATTAGCATTGGGTACCATTGTCCTGGTTCTGTTTTGTTCTATCGGCTATGGGCAATTATTCGATATCGTGATCCGCGGAGGTCATGTAATTGATCCCAGGAATAATATCGATGCCGTTATGGATATCGGTATTAAAGATGGCAAGATCGCTGCGGTTACAAAAAAAATGGATACTTCAGGAGCCATCCAGGTGGTGAATGCAAGTGGATTTTATGTTACCCCGGGGCTGATCGATATTCATACCCATGATTTCTTTGGCACCGAGCCGGATCATTATCTCAGCAATGGGCTTTCTGCCATCGTACCGGACGGATTTACTTTCAGGACCGGTGTTACCACCGTAGTGGATGCAGGCGGCTCCGGCTGGAAAAGCTTTGCCTTGTTCAGGAAGAATATCATCGACAATTCAAAAACCAGGATTTTAGTGATGCTGAATATTGTCGGAGAAGGAATGCGTGGCGGCCCCTATGAACAAAATCCGGCCGATATGGATGGAAGATTGACGGCTATGGTCGCAAGAGCCAATCCCAATATCGTAGTGGGTATAAAGGCGGCGCATTTTGAAGGGGCTGACTGGACCCCGGTGGATCAGGCCGTTGAAGCTGGAAAAATCGCCAACATCCCGGTGATGATTGATTTCGGGGGAAGCATTCCAAACCTATCCATCGAAGAACTTTTCATGAAGCACCTGCGGCCCGGTGATATTTTTACGCATTGCTTTGGACAGTTGAGAAACCGGGAAGCGATCGTGGATACCATTAATTGGCAGGTGAAGCCCTTTGTATGGGAGGCTCGCAAAAAGGGCATTTTTTTTGACGTGGGATACGGAGGCAGCAGCTTTGCCTTTTCCCAGGGCATTCCCGCACTGAAGCAAGGTTTTCTACCCAGTTCCATCAGCACCGACCTTCATACAGGAAGCATGAATCATGCGATGAAGGACCAGTTGAATGTCATGTCCAAATTCATGGCCATGGGCATGGACCTTAATGCAGTGATCAAGGCTTCCACCTGGAATCCCGCCCAGGAGATAAAGCATCTTGAATTGGGTAATCTTTCCGTAGGGGCTGAAGCCGACGTTGCCGTGCTGAATCTGCTTTCGGGGAGATTTGGGTATTTCGATTGTACGGGCAGGAAAATAGAAGGCAATAAGAAACTGGAAGCTGAAATGACTATCCGTGCAGGCAAAATCGTATACGACCTTGATGGCATTGCCAACCCGATCTTTCCCCCCTCCCGTCAGCCAGGATTGTCGGAACACTATTGATTGCTTTTATTATATCTCAACAATGTTTACTATTCATGATACTTACCATCAACGGAGGTTCTTCCAGCATTAAGTTTTCATTATTTAATGAATCGCTGGAGGAAAAATTAAAGGGGAAGATCGACCGGATCGGGATGGGTGATTCCTTATTGACCTATACCGGTCAAAAGAACAAATTTCCTGTTAAGGCTGTTGATCTGAAGGAGGCCACCGATTCGTTGATCGATTGGCTGGAGAAACAAAAGATATTTGGCCAGGTAAGAGCTATCGGCCACAGGATCGTGCATGGAATGGAACGAAACAAACCCGCCATTATCGATGCAGAACTTATTGCAGCGCTAAAGGATATCATTCAATACGATCCGGATCATTTGCCCGAAGAAGTCGAATTGATAGAAGCATTTCGGGCACACCTTCCCGGATTGCCGCAGGTGGCCTGTTTTGATACCGCCTTCCATGCTGGTTTACCGAGGATAGCGCAACTGTTGCCGATTCCCCGACGCTTCGATGAGGCTGGTATCCGGCGATATGGATTTCACGGTCTATCCTATGCCTACCTGATGGGAAAGCTGACGGAAATCGCCGGAACAAAAGCGGCTAAGGGGCGGATCATTTTGGCCCACCTGGGCAGCGGCGCCAGCCTCGCAGCTGTAAAAGAGGGTAAGAGTATAGATACCAGTATGGGCTTTACCCCTGTCGGAGGGATCATGATGGGCAGCCGTCCCGGCGATCTCGATCCGGGGACTGCGTGGTTTATGATACAAAAGGAGAAATTGTCGGCTGCACAATTCAACGATCTTATAAATCATCAGTCAGGGCTGATAGGAGTTTCGGAAACCAGTTCCGATATACAGGATCTGCTGAAAAACGAGCAAACGGACAAACGGGCTGCCGAAGCCGTGGGTCTTTTCTGCTACCAGGTCAAGAAATGGATCGGCGCTTTCGCGGCTGCGCTGGGTGGAGTGGACACGTTGGTGTTCTCCGGGGGTATTGGCGAAAACGCGCCCATCGTGCGCGCACGAATTTGCGAAGGGCTGGGCTTCCTCGGAATCGCGCTGGACCCGCAGCGCAACGCGCAGAGTGCGCCGCTGATTTCGCCAGACACCGGTGCGGTCCCGGTGCGGGTCATGCACACCAACGAGGCGCTGATGATCGCGAAGTCTGTCACGACCGTCCTCAAGCTGGGTGGGTCCTGATGCCTCAGGAGATTACCAGAATGCCTTGGCTCCTGCCGACATAACGCCATCGATGTCACGCAAGGGCAACTGCTGGGGCAATGCTCCAATGGAAAGTTTTTCTACACGCTCAAAACCGGACTTGTTCATCACCGCAACTATGAATCTAGAGAGGCGGCAAAACGGGACTTGTTTCAATACATCGAAGGCTTCTACAATCACCAGCGCATCCACTCGGCTCTCGACTACCTTGCGCCAGCGCAGATGGAGCAAAAAGCTGCCTGATAACCGTCCACTCTTTTGCGGGAAGATCATCCATGGCGACGCCCGATGCCGATCACGCCAAAGCTCATGAACTGAAGCCGGGCTCGAAGCCCGAGGCGAAGGACGACTTGAAAACTCTTCCCCTGCCGGAGGTCGAGAAAAAGCTCGGCTCATCACCGGACGGCCTCAGCCAGGCAGAGGCGACGAAGCGACTGAAACAGTACGGGCCGAACGAGATAGAGGAGAAAAAGACTAACGCGCTTCTGAAACTCCTCTTCTATTTCTGGGGTCCGATCCCCTGGATGATCGAAGTCGCGGTCGTCCTATCCGGCGTTGTCCGCCACTGGCCTGACTTTTTCATCATCCTGCTGCTGCTCATAGCCAATGCCACCATCGGGTTCTGGGAAGAACGCCAGGCCGGTGACGCCATTGAGGCCCTGAAGGCCAAGCTGGCGATCAA
>PLXD01000644.1 GCA_003151295.1 Chitinophagaceae bacterium
CTTTCCGGCCATGGGGAAGCTGACACCATAATTCTTCTTACAAAATTCTTTAATATCGCTGTTGGTTCCCGGTTCCTGGCCGCCGAAATTGTTTGCAGGGAAGCCGATGATTACCAGTTTGTCCTTGTATTTTTCATATAATTTTTCCAGGCCGTCATATTGAGGAGTAAAGCCGCATTTGGAAGCGGTATTTACGATCAATATTTTCTTGCCTTTATATTGGGAGATATCGATGGTGCTCCCGTCAAGTGCGGGCACTTTAAAATCATACACGGACATACTGGCTGTTAAAAAGAGTGAAAGAATAGCTAAGCGTAACATAATGATTGATTTTTATTGAAAGAACGGCGTTTCTGTTAGCAGCAGTTGCTTCTAACAGTACAAAAATTATACTAAATAGTTTTCTGCCGGAACGGATCCTGCAATAATTATTTGAACGGCAAATAATCACTGACTTTGATAACATCCCAGGTCCTGCGCCCCACTCCCGCGGATATTACCGTCCAGGTCGACCGGCAAACCCGCATTCATCCCCTGGCCAATGGCAGGAGAGGCAGGTTTGAGATGGAAATCATAATAATGCTGCTGGGTATTGACACTATCGAATAGCGGATCCTGGTTGGCTATTATATTTGACTGGCTGATCCCCGCAGGAATATCCTGCACTTTCCAGAGGCAGTTCGAGAAACCGATGTTAAAAACACCGGCTCCCTGCCTGGAGACCACGACCTCATCATTAACGATCCCATAAGCCCCCCAGAAAATGCAATTGAGAAAACTGACATTCAGGTCTGCGATCAAAGGCGTGCTGCCCTGTAACATATAGTTGCTAATGTCGAGTACGGGCTGTGTGTGTGTGATATAACTGTTTGAAAAAGCGGCAACGGTGCAATTGGTAAAATCATAGCGACCCCCATACCCCAGGACAATATTTTTTCCGCAATTGCTGATCAGGCAATTGGCAGCCCGGATATCGCTTTGGGTTGCAAGGATACCGGCATCGGAAATGTTATCTATAATGCATTGGTCGAGTATGATCTTGGGGTTGGCATCCACCGAAAGACCGCCGGTTATGATACCCTGATAGGCATTCCGGATATCCGCGTACTGGAGATTATTGCCTTTACTGGTACTCCTGAAAAAAATNNTAGGGTCCCGTCTACCAGCATGGGTGCATTGGCATGAAAATAGACCCTGCACCCTTTTTGAATGGTAAGGATCGCATTCGTATCAACCTGTAAGCCTCCCAGGACAACATAGGGCAGCGTGTTGTTCCAGACAGTCTGCCCGGTAATGACCGCATTGCTCAGGAAATGAGCATTTTGACCCCATGCCTGCAATTGGATATATTGCTGGTTACCATTGAAGGAGACCTGTATGCTATCCTGCACTACGAAGGGAAGATTGGTAGCGGTGGGATTGATCATGATGGCGACAAAGACATAGATACTATCATTCGCGTCCAGGTCGATATTATCCAGTTCGGGTCCCGTGACCCCGTCAACAATGATCTTATACATGGATTGCTGGCCGCCCATGAGTCTGACATCCGAAAGCCGGAGTTTCTGATTGTTCCCGTTGATGATCTTGACAGACTGGGTAATGGAACCCGTGGACGTAAAAACGGTGTCAAAGAATAAGGTGTCTGAAGAGAAGCCGATCTGTGCATTTTTACTGGTAATGAATGAGTCTTTCTGGCAGGAAAGAATAAAAAGGGCGGCCATGGATAATATCAGCAGCAGAGGCTTGTTCATTGGGCGTAAAAATAGATAAAAAGCGGATAGCTGCAAGCTACAAGCCTCAAGCCAGCCTTTTTAAACTTTAATTTTTAAACATGAAGAAATCTAGCTTGCAGCTTGATGCTTGCAGCTCAAAACAAACGCTGGTACACCTCATCTACCCGGCTAACGCTGACGATCTCAATATTATATTTCTGATTGTTGAGCCCTTTTTGATTGTACTTTGAAACAAAGATCTTTTCAAATCCCAGTTTTTCCGCTTCGGCAATGCGTTGATCGATCCGGTTGACCGCCCGGATCTCCCCGCTCAATCCTATTTCCCCGGCAAAACAAATATGCGGCGACAGGGGAGTGTCCTCATAGGAACTCAGCAAAGCACATAATACCGCCAGGTCGATCGAAGGATCTTCTACTTTTAATCCACCCGCGATATTCAGGAATACATCTTTTACACCGAAGTGGAAGCCCCCTCTTTTTTCCAATACGGCCAGGAGCAATTGCAGCCTTCGAAGATCGAAACCACTGACCGTTCTTTGAGGGGTACCGTATACCGATTGGGTAACAAGGGCCTGCACTTCTATCAGCAGAGGTCTCATGCCTTCGATGGTGGCGGCGATAGCTGCTCCGCTTAACTGGTCTTCCTTTTGATTCAACAGCAGTTCACTGGGATTACTGACTCCCCGCATCCCCTGGTCGGTCATTTCATAAATACCTAATTCGGCCGTGCTTCCAAAACGGTTCTTAAGCGTTCGCAGGATACGATAGGAATAATGACGATCCCCTTCAAACTGCAGAACCGTATCTACCATATGCTCCAATACCTTGGGACCGGCGATCGTTCCATCCTTGGTGATATGCCCGATTAAAAAGACAGGTGTGTTCGTGTCCTTTGCGAATCGCTGGAATTCGGATGTGCATTCCCTGATCTGGGAGATACTTCCGGGAGAAGATTCTATATAGGGCGATTGTAAGGTTTGAATGGAATCTACGATTACTAACTGGGGCCGCAACTTTTTAATTTCCTGAAAGATCGTTTGCGTATACGTTTCAGTCAACAGGAAGAAGTGATCGTTCTTTATCTTTAACCGGTCGGCCCTCATTTTTATCTGTTGTTCGCTTTCTTCCCCACTTATATAAAGGGTCGTGATCTCTTTTAGTTGTAAACCGTTCTGAAGGAACAAAGTGCTTTTCCCGATGCCCGGCTCACCGGCTACCAGTACAATGCTCCCGGGAACTATCCCCCCTCCCAATACCCTGTTCAATTCAGCATCCGGACTAATGATTCGCCGATCCTCTCCGCTTAGCACATCGTTGAGGGCTATCGTTTTGCTTTCCTTTTTATCCGCCCGGTCTCCGGAAAATTTTTTCCAGTCCGTCTCTGCGGATTTGCTGTCTTTTGTAATGACTTCTTCGACCAGTGTATTCCATTGCTCGCAGGAAGGACATTTGCCCGTCCATTTGTAGCTTTCATATCCGCAATTGCTGCAGAAAAAAGCTGTTTTGATCTTGCTCATCCTGTAAAGGTAAAGATCATTCAGCGATCCGCAGGGTGGCAATAGCCGGTCCGTAAAAACGGATTTCTGCCGGCACGAAATTTCTAAAAACGATTCCCGGAAATAAAATTCGTTAACCCGTATAAGAACTCCAGGCGAGTAACAGCATTAACAAAGTAAGAACCATTGACAAAGAAGGACGATCGTTCATGAAGCATAGCAATCGTTAAAGGGAACAGGAGGTATTAAGATGGAATAGGGCCATTAGAGGAAATAGTTAATAGTGATCGTCAATAATGAAGAACAATCAAAAGAAGAGCAATCAGAAGAAAGACTTATCAGAAAAAGAGCGATCGTTAAGAACGAATAGTGATCATTAACAGGATTAATGATCGGTGACAAAGAAAAAGTGATCGTTGTCAATAAAAAATGGAATGATAAGTAGTATGAAAAGGAACTAAGACTGAAAAAAGATATCGATGAGGGGCGGAACTATAAAAACAGGCAGGGGAATTTCAGATAAAATTAAAAAGTCGGTGGTTGATTGCTAAAAAGTAAAAGGGCCAGCGAAATCGCCGGCCCCGTTACTTACTAACCCATTAAATTCTGGCACTAAATTACAAATTAGCGCCACATAACAAAATAATTTTTTTCGGGTGTGAATAACTTTAGAGGGACTCCAGGGGGTTGTTTTTTTTGGACTCAAACCTACCTAATATATTGATAATTAATAAGATATGATTGATCGCCCAGCCGTCTTTAAGGCCCTCCGGGAGAGCCCCAAACTTTTTAAAGTATTGAGAATTAACATAGAAACCGCGAGCGGGAGGATCCTCCTGGAAAATGCCCCGTGAGCTGGCAAAATCACTGTTTCGACCNNGTACAAATGGAGTTTTTGGCGGTGTTTTTTTAGCAGAGAAGACAAAATGTCACCCGGGTAAGGGGAATATTATAACTGGTGTGAAAGGGAGTGACGGGGAGGGAAGAGGATCAGAGTTTGATCTCTTCTTCATGTTTATCGTAGAAATGGAATTCGGTCAGGTGATAATTGGTATTTGGCTTAATTCTGACCTTTTGCTTGTATTTCCACCTCCATTTCCACTCTTTGGAACGGAAAATGCCCCCTTTGGTAAGATAAGCATGTATAATAGGGTGTACAACCAGGCTGAGTTCCTTATGCTGGTGGTTGAGCAGATAGCTTAAATTCTTTTCGATCTCGTCTTCCAGGATCAGGGCGGAAGAGATCTTGCCGGTGCCGTTGCAGGTAGGACATACTTCCTGGGTATTGATGGTCACCTGGGGCTTCATTCGCTGCCTCGTGATCTGCATGAGGCCGAATTTAGAGATCGGGAATACGGCATGCTTGGCCCTGTCCGTCCGCATGAAGGACTCCATGGCTTCCATGAGCTTTCTCTTATTGTCCGGGAGCTTCATATCTATGAAATCCACGACGATAATACCCCCCAGATCCCTGAGGCGCAATTGGCGGGCTATTTCTTCCGCTGCTTCCAGGTTGGTCTCCAATGCGTTTTGTTCCTGGTTATTACTCACGCTTTTATAACCACTATTGACATCGATAACATGGAGGGCTTCCGTATGTTCGACGATCAGGTAAGCGCCGCTTGGCAGGTTCACTGTTTTGCCAAAAGCCGCTTTTACCTGTTTGGTGACGCTGAATTGGTCGAATATCGGTGCCCCATTATGATAGTAGGAGACAATATCCACCTTATCGGGGGCGATACGTTGTATATAGCTGCGGGTATCGTTATATATATTGCGGTCATTAATAACGATCTTGTTGAAATCCTCATTGAGAAGATCCCGGAGCATGCTCGTCGTTTTCGTTTGCTCGCTCAGGATCTTGGCGGGCGCTACGGCCCCTTTTAAATTATACTGGATCATTTTCCAGGTAGCTACCAGTTCGGTCAGATCTTCATGCAGCTCGGCAGTATTCTTCCCTTCAGCAGCCGTCCGGACGATTACCCCGAAATTTTTCGATTTGATGGCTTCCACGNNTTCCACGATTTTCTGTAACCGCTTCCGCTCATCGGATGAGTGGATCTTGCGGGATACCGCCACTATATCATTAAAAGGAGTGATGACCACGAACCTGCCGGGCAGCGAGACCTCGCAACTGAGGCGGGGACCTTTTGCCGCAATGGGTTCTTTCAGGATCTGCACGAGAATATGCGGCTTGCCATTCAGCACCTCGTTGATCTTCCCGGTCTTAATGATTTCCGGCTCCACCTGGAAACTTCCGAAATCGAATCCACCCGGGCTATTGTCATTCATGGCCTGTTGCGTGAATTTCAGGAGGGAGCGGGCATAAGGGCTGAGATCGGTGTAATGAAGGAAAGCGTCCTTTTCGAAACCAACATCTACAAATGCGGCATTCAGGCCGGGAATAAGCTTTTTTACCTTTCCGAGATACAAATCACCTACCGCAAAGCTGGCATCAGTCTTTTCATGGTGCAGTTCCACCAGCCTTTTATCCTCTAATAGGGCTATTTCAACACCCTGCGGGGTCGCGTTTATGATTAGTTCCTTATTCAAGTATAATTACTTTTACCATTTCCATCCAAGATCGATTCATCGCCTTAAAGGAAATTGCTGAAGCGGCTCTATTTGTCCGGAATTGTCCGAAATAGCAATCTGTTACAATAGCGGCAAATAAAAAATTCAGCTTTGGGAAAGAAATTGCCGGTCCCAACACTCGCCGGGACCGGGCCAGTAGAGAAGAACTATTTATTCCTCTTCTTATGACGGTTTTTTCTTAATCTTTTCTTACGCTTATGCGTCGCTATTTTATGACGCTTACGCTTTTTACCACAAGGCATACGAGAATGCTTTTTTTGTTAAAAAATACTAACCGGTTCTATTCCACCTTTTCTAAGGAGAAAATCTATTGCAATGATTTGATACGCTGATCAATTTCCCTGATCATATCCTTGTTACTGATCAACTTCCTGCCGGCTTCATACCATTTAACGGCATTTGCTTTATCGCCTCTTTGCTGCGAGGCCTCGGCCAGAAGAAGGATCGCCTCTACATTGGCAGGTTGATGACGGACAACCGTTGTTAAACGTTCAATGGCTTTATCAAATTGTCCCGATTCAATACCTCCCAACCCCAACATGAACTGCGCATACATATTGGAGGAATCCCTGCGTGCGACTTCCAATATCTGCTGAATCCCCTGCATGATTTCCTGGGGATTGCCTGCCGTGCTTCCGAAAATATAGCTCGCACCCAGTCCTATCTTAACGGAATCATTATGCGGATCCATTTCTAAAGCCTTTTCAAACAACTCTTTAGCATTAGTGGCCATCCAGCTCTTCAGCATCGGATTATCCTGTCCACGAAGGCTCTCCAAAAATAATTGGGCAGCAAAGGTGAGACTTTTTTCAGAATTTTCCAATTTAGCTGCTTCTCCCGTATAATAGGCAAAGGGAAGAAAGGCTTCCCTGACGGAATCTTTCCAATAAATGGCCAGTTCCCGGTAGGCATTTATTTGCTGATTTTTGATATCCCCTCTTACTACCGAGTTTTCCAACCGGTTTATATGGGACAGCTGCACGGGATTGAGCCTGGATTTAGCTGCTTGCAAAATATCCTGAAAATCAATCGATTTGCCTGTTGAAGCGTTGGATTGTTCGTCAGCAGAAGGTGCTTTTCTTTCACGCGGAGGCACAGTTTGACCGAAAAAATACAAACCTAGTAAAAGGATCACCCCCAAGGCGGATAGAATGAATTGCTGTCTCTTCACTTCTTTTTAATTAGAGCGCAAAACTACATCTCTTCGTCGGGGTTTGGCTGATCTTCTTTGATTGATTGCAATTTTTTTACTTCAGCGACAAATTCCTTGGCCGGTTTGAAGGCAGGAATATAGTGCTCGGGTATATGAACAGCCACGTTCTTCTTTATATTCCGACCGATCTTGGCGGCCCTTTTTTTAGTAATGAAACTGCCGAATCCCCGGATATAGATATTCTCTCCCTGGGAAAGGGTTTCTTTTACTTCTTTAAACATGGTTTCCAGCGTCACGAGGACGTCTACTTTAGGTATACCTGTTTTTTCCGATATTTGGTTAACAAGGTCTGCCTTTCTCATGGGGATAAATTTTATAAGTTTCTGATTCTAAATATATAACAAAAATACTAAAATACAACTTGCTGGCACAGATTCCCTATTTCTTATCAAAATAAGAGATTCTATTTGTTCTTGCAAGAATTATGTAAAATATTGATTGTGAATTTTAAACCTATATTTTTATGGCTTATATTTTCAGGATGCATGACCGCCTCTATTATTTCCTATGAATGCTAAAAAAGACGGTTTTAGGGAGAAATTGTTGGATTGGAACAGCCGGGAGAATACCCGTTCCATGCCCTGGAAGGGTGAAAAAGACCCCTACAGAATATGGCTGAGCGAGGTAATCCTGCAGCAAACCCGTGTGGAACAAGGCCGTGCCTATTACGAAAAATTCATAGATATCTTTCCGACGATCCGGGACCTGGCAGGGGCCCCCGAGCAAAAAGTCTTTAAATTATGGGAAGGTCTGGGTTATTACAGGCGCTGCAGGAACCTGATCGAAACGGCCAGGAAGATCGAAAAAGACTATGAGGGATCATTCCCCTCCGCCTATAAGCAAATCAGGGAGCTGAAAGGGATCGGCTCCTATACAGCCGCCGCGATCGCTTCCTTTGCATTTAACCTCCCCTATGCCGTAGTAGACGGGAATGTAGAACGGGTCCTGGCACGGTATTTTGGTATAAGTATGCCGGTGGATACCACGGCCGGCAAAAAAATGTATGCCGTTTTGGCCGATTCTTTGCTGGATACCAAACAGCCTGGAATTTACAACCAGGCCATCATGGATTTTGGAGCGGTTGTCTGCAAGCCCCAAAACCCCCTTTGCGGGGAATGCACACAGCGGGAGGACTGCCAGGCATTTGAAAACGGATGGATGGCCCGCTTGCCTGTAAAGGGAAAAAAAGCCCCGAAAAGAAAACGTTGGATGTATTATCTGATGATCCGGACGGATAATGATGAGGTTTATATATCGCGGCGAAAATCGAAAGATATCTGGGCCGGCCTTTTTGAATTTGTACTCTATGAGACGGAATCCGCCACAGACGCAGGCGGGATCATGCAATCGGATTTTGTATGGCGGATCTTTGGCGAACACCGACTCACAGTAAAGCATATCTCAAAAGTATACAGGCAGGAACTGACCCATCAGACCATAGAGGGGCAATTCGNNATTCATTACCATTAACATAGGGAAACCCTTACCCACCCTGGAAAACTTCATGCTGGTCAGCTGGAAGGATCTGAATGAATACCCCTTCCCGGGATTTATTAATGCCTACCTGCAAGACCCTTCGCCTGTCTGGAATTTATTCTAATGACAGCCATTTGATCATCCCGGCAGAGCGGGACGAAAAAATTTATCTTTTTGGCTGAAAAAATTTTAATTTTAATTGGCGCTCCGCCGGTCACTTGCCCGGAAAGGGCAATAGACCAAAAATGGGAAGCTACAGCGAAGTGGGCGCCGTTGCCCTTTAAACAGGAATTGATTTCGAGCGATGATTTGTAAACTTCAAACTTCATTCTATGAGAGGCGTAAACAGGGTTATGCTTATTGGCAATTTAGGAAAAGACCCGGATGTACAGTACCTCGAAGGAAATATTGCCGTTGCTAAATTTTCTTTGGCGACAACGGAGACTTTTAAAGACAGGGCCGGTAAACTGATCTCTCAAACCGAATGGCATACAGTCGTTCTGTGGCGGGGGCTTGCCGAACTCGCCCAGAAATACCTCCACAAAGGCAGCCTGGTATACATAGAGGGCAGGTTGAGGACCCGGAGCTGGGAAGACAAGGAAGGCAACAAGAAATTTGCCACCGAAGTGGTCGGGGATAACCTGATCATGCTGGATAAACGCGCCGACGCAGGCTCACACCCCCACGCTCCCCATGAAGGAATCGAAGGGTTGGGGAATTCGGATACCACCCCTCCGATCGGTGAGACCTCGGAAGATTTGCCATTTTAGCCCGGCGTCTTCCTCCGGAACAGGTAACATTTTATTACATTTGCGGGGTTCGTTCTTCGCCAGGCGCGGGACTATTTTTAACGAAACCCGATTATTTTGGAGTTCCCTTTAATGAATATTTGTTTTGCAGATAGCGTATCACCCGCATTGCTGGCTATTAATCCGCAGGCTAC
>PLXD01000241.1 GCA_003151295.1 Chitinophagaceae bacterium
ATGCGAAGCTTCCCAATACGGGTATCCGTTTCCGCCTGCCTAAATTCCGGCTCGTCATTGACAAGGACCATATCAGGGACGGTCGGGGTGTACTTCCGGATGTGCCCGCACTGCCCACCGTCGAAGCGATCGCCCGGGGAATCGATTTCAAGACCGAAAAGGCTAAAGAGCTGATCCGGTTATCCGAAACCGAGATCGGTCATCCATAAAATCCGCCGGGTTGAAAAAATATGAATAGAATAATATTCTTATTTTTATAGTACATACTACTTTTTATAATCTTTCTTTATGAAGATTTTCAGCATGAAGTCCACCGGTCTTTATTTACTCCTGTTTTTCAGTGGCCGCGCCGTTGCGCAAATCCAATTGGATTCCGTGCTGTTGAAGCCGCTGAAGGGACCCAATGCCAGCTTCTCTTCGTTTACCCAAAAAGATTCCATCGTGCTGATCTGCTTTTGGTCCAGCGGTTCGGAGGCGAGCATCAATGCACTGAACGCCATCAATACGAAATTTGAAAATTGGAAACAGCTGGTAGGGTTTAAAATGATGGCAGTCTGCGTCGATGAAGGGAAAGATGTAGGGAGGGTCCGGCCGATGGTAAATGCTTACGGCTGGATATTCGATGTGTACATCGATATTAACGGAGACCTTCGAAAAACGTTGAAGTCCGTCAGTCTTCCCCAGTCGATCATCTTGTATAAGGGACAGGTCCTCTACCAGCAATCGGGTTTTGAGTCAGGCAGCGAAGATTATCTCATAAAGAGGATACAGGCGATCATTCTCCATCGATGATCACCTGCCTGCAATTCAATTGGTCGTCCAACAGGATCAGGTCTGCTTTGGCGCCGGCTTCGATGCTGCCCGATTTTTTTTGGAGACGNNACCCATCAGGGAGGCAGGGTACAGGGAGGCCATCCGCAGGGCTTCCGGTAAGGGGATGCCGACTTTTTCAACGCCATTCTTCACGGCTTGCAGCATAGTCAGGGCCGAACCCGATAAAGTTCCATCGGGCAGGGTATAACGGTCCCCTTTATATACATGCGCATATTCTCCATGGAGGACTTCCGCGACAGCATCCGTAATAAAGAACAACCTGTTCCCGAGGATCTTCTTACTGATACGGACCGATGCAAAATCCACATGTATGCCATCGCATACGATACTGCTCATGACATCTGTATGATCGTAAATAGCCCCTACCATTCCAGGTTCGCGGCCTTGCAGGGGGGACATGGCATTGAAAAGGTGCGTTGCAGCCGGTATGCCCTGGTAAAACCCGTTGATAGCCTGTTCATAAGTGGCATTACTATGCCCCGCAGAAAGAACGATCCCCTCTTGCATCAGGAACTCTATGCACGCGGCATCGCATTTTTCCGGCGCCAGCGTCATCATGCGTATGATGTCTTTTCCTGCTTCAAGCAGTTTTTTCAATTCCGTGAGGGTAGGCTGTTTGATAAACCTTTCGACATGCGCGCCTTTTTTGATGGGATTGATATACGGTCCTTCCAGGTGCAGGCCCAGCAGGCCTTTACCGCCTGCGGCCTGGTATTGTCTGACGGCTTCTATTCCCTGCAGGAATTTCTCTATAGACATTGTAGCCATGGTGATCATAAACTGCGTGCATCCACCCTGCAAACAATATTTATAGGTGGCATCCAGAGACTCGGTCGTCAGTTCGGCCGAGAATAGCTTTCCATTGCCTCCGTAGATCTGGAGATCTATGAAAGCCGGAGCCAGCATATAGCCGCCGAGATCGTGAATCCTGTATCCCGACGGAATATCCGACACGGATACGATAGCTACGATCGTCTTGCCTTTGACCAGGATCGCTTTACCGGTCTGCATTTCATGGCCTGTAAAAATTTCGCGCGAGATGTATGCCCTCATCATATCGTTTATTTAGGTTCTATCGAAAATCGGTCTGCATCCCGCCAGAAAGGAAGTTTTTCCCTTATTTCTGTTAGTTTTTCCCGCTCCAGGGTATAAGTGAAAACGGCTTCTTCTTTCGATCCCTGCCACAGCGCTTCACCCAAAGGATCGACGATCATGGAATTGCCGCTATAATAAATTCCATTGCCGTCCTCGCCTACCCGATTCACTCCCACCACATAGGATTGGTTCTCTATCGCCCGGGCCTGAAGCAAGGTCTTCCAGGCATGACTGCGTCGTTCAGGCCAGTTGGCTACGTAAATAATGAGATCGTATTCAAGAGAAGTCGCCGAGATCGGAGTTCCCCCCGAAGCGGGATTAACGTTAGATGCGAAGCCCGGGAAGAAGGAAGGAGCTTCCGCCGGCTGCTGCCGGCTCCAAACAGGGAAACGAAGATCATAACAAACCAATAAGTTGATCCTCCAGCCTTTTACCGAGGCGATCAGGCGCTTGCTTCCCGCCGTATAATGTTCATCTTCCCCGGCATAAGCGAAGCGATGTCGTTTGTCATAATAGCCGTATTCACCGCTGGGAAGGACCCATAACAGGCGGTTGAAATAATTTCCCCCTTCTTCAATGATAAGACTACCGGTAAGGATTATCCGCTTTCTAGCCGCCGTTCCTTTCATCCAGGCTACGGTAGGCCCGTCCATTTTTTCTGCAAGGGATTGCGGGTGCATGCTAAACCCGGTACTGAACATCTCCGGTAATACGACGATCTCCGTCCTCTCCCCGATGGAGTCGATCTTCTCTTCGAAATGCCGGAGATTGGCAGTTATGTTCTCCCAATGAAGGGAAGCCTGTATGATCGTTATGGTTAGTGTGGACATGCCTTTGCAAAATAAGAGGGGTAAAGTTAACTATTAATTTTCTTCGATATTTCTCAGGATATCGGCTACCAGCCCGTGTTCATATCCCTTTTGAATGAGATAATCCTGTAATTTCCGTTTTTTCTCAAATAGTTTATTCAATTCCTTCAGGGTTTCCCATTTTTTAACAGCCAGCTTTTCCAGGGAGCGGAGATATTCCTGTTCCCCGATCTCTTTCAGCGCTTTTGTAATGCAGTATTCGCTGACCAGCTTTTGTTTCAGCTCATATCGTATCTTTATCCGCCCCCATTGTTTCATGCGGAAATGCCCCCCGGCAAACTGGATGGCAAAACGTTCTTCATTGAGATAGTTTTCCTCGATCAGCACGGAGAGGGCTTCTTCCGCTTCGCTTTTCCATAATCCGAATGAATAGAGCTTTTGCTTCACCTCGTAATGGCAACGCTCCTGGTAGGCGCAATAATGCCGGGCTTTTTGCAGGGCCTGCTCCCGGGAGAGCTTTTTTTTGCTGATCATAGCGTCTTATGTGTTTGCCGGGATGCTCTTCCCGAAAATTTAGTGCATCCCGGCAAACCGATTAATGATGGGCTTTCGGCCAGCCGTCTCCGGCGGCTTTGTTTGCCGGAGGCGTCTTCAATAGTGAATTTGCAGGGCAAATTTACATACAAACTCCGGCCGGATGCAAGGTTAAGCACAAGTAATTCACAATCGGGCAGGAAGACCCCCCGGACGCATGCAATATCTTGGCTATTAACCAAAAATCTGTAGTTTCGCCGGAAAGACATATTCCATGAAGTTTATCGTTTCCTCCTCGGCTCTATTGAAGCAGTTGCAGCAGATCAGCGGTGTGATCAATGCAAATACCGTTCTGCCTATCTTGGAAGATTTTTTATTCGAAGTAGAAAAGAATAAATTGACTGTAGTAGCTACAGACCTGGAGACGGTAATGAAAGTGCACCTGGAAGTGGAAGCGAAGGACAGCGGAAGGGTATGTATACCTGCGAAGATATTGATCGATTCCCTCAAAAATATCCCGGATCAGCCCCTGACCTTTAATATTGACAAGCATTTTGCAGTCGAACTTACCAGTGATAACGGTAAATACAAGGTAATGGGCGAGAACCCCGATAATTTTCCGAAAGAGCCGGCCGCAGACGAGACGACCTCCTTTACGACCACTTCTTCAGTCCTGGTAACTGCCATCAATAAAACATTATTCGCAGTCAGTAACGACGATCTGCGCCCGGCTATGACAGGCGTCTTCTTCGAAATGGACAAGAATGGCCTGCAATTCGTCGCTACCGATGCCCATCGCCTGGTCCGCTATAAACGCACGGATGTGAGCTGCCCGAAGAATGATAGCCTGATCGTTCCAAAGAAGCCTTTAAACCTGCTGAAATCGGCCCTGCCAGATAATGAGGATGAGATCACCATCAGTTATAACAGTAATCATCTCTTCGTGTCCCATGGTACTACGCAAATGAGCTGCCGGCTGATCGACGCACGCTTCCCGGATTATAAGGTCGTGATCCCCGTCGACAACCCATACAAGCTGGTCGTCAACCGTAGCGACTTCCAGAGCGCGCTTCGCAGGGTAAGTATTTTCAGCAATAAGAGCACCAACCAGGTAGTATTGAACATACAAGGCAGCGAATTACAGTTGGCTGCCCAGGATGTCGACTTCTCTTTTGAAGGCAATGAACGCATGAAATGCCAATATGATGGAGAAGACCTGGCGATCGCTTTCAATGCCAGATTCCTGATAGAAATGCTGGGATCCAGCAGTTCCGAAGAAATAAAAATGGAATTATCCACTCCCACCAAGGCCGGCATCATCAAACCCATCGAACACGACGAGCACGAAGAAGTCCTGATGCTGGTCATGCCATTAATGTTGAACAGTTAAAAATCAGTAATCAGCTAACCAGTTAATTATACATATAAAATACTTTAATGCAATGCCGGGTACATCCCGGCATTTTGTTATAAAAAATATTAATTTCAAAAAGCATTAACTTGTAGAGGGTTATTCTCTTCAAAGTATGTATTTCATCCAGGTCCGTTCATATTATAACTATATCAATGCGCATATTACCCTGGGCATGTTGCAGGATGCCGGTATCAATTGCCATTTAACGGACGAGAATACGATCACGATTCATCCTTTCTTAAGCCCAGCTATCGGCGGAATGAAGCTGATGGTCTATAAAAGCCAGGTAAAGCGCGCGATAGGACTTTTGAAAGAGGCGGAGGACGGCCCGGCGAATTGTTCATGACTCCTCTTCCCGCCATACCGGTCGGCCGGCAGCGCTAAATTCAATATTCAGGATGCTAAAAATTGATGCGCTCGCTGAAAAACGGCATCTTTGTTCAAAATCCGGCCAGACCGGGTCATCGGGACGGATAGCATTAAAGACAACCAAAACAAGGATGAAAAGAGTATTCCTGCGCGCACATTTTTGCTGGCTTTTTTTCGGGCTGCCTACTATTTGCTTTTCCCAGCGTTTTATCAAAACGGCTGATTCCATTCGAAAGATCCGCACAATCCCGGGTATGGCCTACGCAATATTTACTTCGGACTGTATTTTGGACTGGGGGGTTAGCGGCCGACGGAAGATGGGTAGCAATGACAGCATCCGGATGAAGGACCGCTGGAACATCGGCACCAATACCGCTGCTTTTACATCCTATATTGCGGGGTCCCTGGTCGAGCGGGGAAAGATCAAATGGACCACGAGGCTGATCGAGGTTTTCCCCGAATTAAAGAAAAAAATCCCTTTAGCTTACCAGGGCAGCACGCTGGTTAGCCTTTTATCCCACCAGGCAAATGTCCCCTTGTATGCGCAGATAGATGAATGGTCAAAGACACCCTCCTTACCCGGGAATGATACCGTAACCAGGAGAAAGGCTTTTATCACTTATATCCTCACCCCGAAGAGTCCTGCGGATACCATGGCCAGCAGAAAGCGAAAGGGATTCTCCGTTGCCGGTTATGTAATCGCAACAGCCATGCTGGAAAAGGTTTCGGGTAAGTCCTGGGAAAAAATGGTGGATGAGTATATCAATAGGCCCCTGGGCATCTCGATTAAATTCGGATGGCCTAACAAGACAGATACAGCCGCACCCTGGGGGCACGGCGACATCGGAGGGTATTTCCATGCGGAGGGGCCGGATACCTGGGTCGGTTTCAATCCTATTTTAAATCCTGCGCTCAATATCAATATAAGCCTTCGTGACTATGTCAAATTCATGCAGGAGAATCTCCGGGGCCTACTCGGGAAGAGAGCCCATCTCAACCCGCAAATCTTTAAGCTATTGCACTTTGGCGTGTTGGACAATGCCCTGGGCTGGAATAACGGTAGCCTCGAAAACTATTCCTTTTCCTTCCATGAAGGGATTTCCCTGTTGTTCAATTGCAGGGCCGAAATCATCAAAGAAAAAAACATCGGGGTGCTGGTATTGGCCAATAGCAGTGATAATGATGCCCGCGCAGGGGTTCTCAACCTGACCCGTATCCTGGAGCAGTATGGGCTGAATCGCTAGCGTAGTAATTTCATCGCTGGCGTAGCGGCCGCTTGACCTTGAGACTTCAATTTTCTTGAAGATACCAGTAAGTTCCGAAGACTTTGTTATGTGTTATAGACTTTGCGCCTGTTGCGCAACGCCGCTGGAACTTCGTCGGACCGTCGTCCCTTGGTCCTTCTCGTTCTTACAAACATCGTCAAGGCTTCGTTCCTCGCCTCTCCTTGTTCCTATCCTTCGCTCCGCTCCGTTACGACCCATCCGCAATACAGGTTTGGAGGTAGGGGGGCGATGGATGGGTGCTGCAGAGGCGTCGATTGCATCAACAGGCT
>PLXD01000120.1 GCA_003151295.1 Chitinophagaceae bacterium
CACTGATTGGCTTGATCTTAGGCATACTGAAAGCCGGGAACGCACAGTTCATCATATCCACCCATTCGCCCATATTAATGGGATTCCCCGAAGCGATCCTGTACGAGATACAGGAAGATAGTATGCAGGAGGTTAAATATAAAGAAACCGACCATTACCGCATTACCAGGACCTTTTTGGATAATCCGGAATATTACCTGCGACATCTGCGATAATTGTGGGGCCTCCCCATTTCCCGATTTCTCCTTATTTTTAGGAATTATGCCTTCACAACGGACATCGTCTGGCAAGCTCAAGCCCCTTCAACTGGCGGCCATTATTTTCCTGACCGTTTCGGGCGGCCCCTATGGGCTAGAGCCTCTTTTCTCCTATGTAGGAGACAATGGTGCGTTGCTCCTTCTGCTGGTCACCCCCATTTTATGGGATGCTCCTACTATCCTGACTGTATTAGAGCTCAATAGCCTGATGCCGGTAACCGGCGGTTACTACCAATGGGTCAAACACGCGCTGGGTATACGATGGGCTTTCTATGAGGGATGGTGGACCTGGTTGTATACCTTCGTCGATCTGGCCATTTACCCGGTACTCTTCGTAGGATATGCCGCCTTTTTCTTCCCTGCCATTGCGGTATACAAAGTACCGGTTTGCCTGGCCATCATCTGGTCCTCCGCCCTGCTGAACATCCTGGGGATTGTACCCGTAGGGAAAGCCTCTGTTTTCCTGGGGAGCCTGGTTCTCACCCCCTTTCTCATCCTTTTCATCGTATTGCTTGCCCGGCATACAGCTCCTTTTTCCGTACCAACCCCTTCTCTGAACGGGCTGGGATTTTCTCCGATATCAATGGGCTTGTATACCGTGATGTGGAATTTTTTAGGCTGGGATAATGCTACGACTTATGCCGGAGAAGTCGTCCGGCCCGTTCGCTCTTACCTCGTATCCGTTTGCATAGCCTTTGTACTCGTTATCGGGGTATACCTGCTTACTGCACTCGCTGTTCACCAGTCAGGCATTGACCCCGTCGTTTTGACTAACGGCGGCTTTCCTGTACTTGGCGTCCTGACCGCCGGGCGTTGGCTGGGCATCCTGCTGGCCGCCGGGGGAATGGCCAGCGCCATGGGCCTCTATTCGGCCGTGCTTCTATCTGTCTCCCGTGTACCCCAGGTCATGGCAGACGACCAATTGCTGCCGGCCAAGCTATGCTCCCTGCATCCCCGTTTCGGGACACCCTATATTTCCATCATCGCCTCTTCCGCGATCGTCAGCATCCTCATTCTCCGGACCTTTTCAGACCTGGTGATCATGGACATCATACTCTATGGAGCAGGCCTGTCTCTGGAATTCGGAGCCTTGCTTACTTTGCGTATCAGGGAACCTTTTAGGGAGAGACCCTTTAAGATCCCTTTGAACAATACAGGGCTTTTCCTGATGATACTCCTGCCCATGGGCGTATATTCGATCGCACTCTCAGGGGCTATCTATTCTTCGGAAAAAATGACTATACCCGTCCTTTTAGCGTTGGTGATGCTCGTCTCCGCCGAACCAGCCTGGCGACTGATCCTTTACCGTAATCCGAGCCTGGCTTCGACCAAAACCCTGAAATGAGCAGGATACCGAAAATATTAATTCAGATGCTCCTTCACTAAATTTTTCCGGATCTCCTTCCGGGGCTTCTTTCGGCAATTTCATTTTTCGGTTTCCAATCGGTTCTTGTATTGTCTCCAGATGACCATCGTATTTTGAACGAGTTGGTATTTATCAGTTTTGATGTTGAAACATTGCACTCCTACCGGTACCCGCAGCTTTAAGTCCCGTAAGCAATATTTTAAAAGCCCATATGTGTCAAAACTACCCATTCCGAGAGGAAGAATATAATCATCCCATAAAGTAGGTTGCTGGCTTACGACGTCGTTCGCTCCACAAATTGTAATCATTTTCAAATAAGGGCGCAACTCTTTCAGAAGAGGTTTAAGCCGGCCCCGGTCCTGTTGCTGAGTGGTCGCCAGCCAATGACAAAGATTGAAAGACAATCCAAGATTCTTGCGGCGGACCGCTTTTACGATCGATAAAGCATGGTCGGACCGCGCTACATAAAACCCGAAATGCGGATAAATGGCGACTTCCAGGCCGGATTCATCGGCCCAATCAGCCAACTGCCGCATTAATCGTATCAGGAGGGTATCAGGGCTATGGTCACCTGGGGGAAGCTTGGAATTGCTGACGATAAAAGGAGATAGGATCGTTTTGCTCCCTTTAAGTTGCCTGATATAACCTTCCAGCCGGTTATCCATGTAAGGAGAATCAAGGGTGATTTCAACATAAAAGAAGGAAGCTTTGAATGCATTCCTGTCAATCGCAGCTTTCATTCCATCGAAACTATCCAGGTTGTTGATTTCAATGCCGTCATAACCTGCGCTTTTGACCAATGCTACCTGTTTGTCATAGGTATTGTAAGTTGAATCCCCACTGATTATATTATGCAACGGGAAAAACTGATTTTTTATATTTTGAGCGAAAGACGCCTCAAAAAAACAGCATATGATCAGAATAAGGCCACTAATTCTCATGCTAAATTGATTTAATGCTTTGCTTTATAATATGCAATATACCTTATATGCAATATACCTTCCTCCGCTTAAACAGGAGAGTCGGTCATAAACATAGTTGGCTCGATACAGCCTATTCCGGCAACTGAATGTAGTAATTATATTAAAAAACATTAAATTGAAACGGATATGAAATGAATAATTGCTGGCTGAAAACAAGCCAACCGGCTCCATCCCGAAAGAACGGTACGGGGTCTATATGGGGATCATAAATAGGATGATCATTGTTCCGATGATCCTGCAGACGATCAGTTTCGGCTATATTTATACCCATGTATTGGGAGAGAACCCCGGACAGGCTATTACTTGTGCGGGAAGATTGCTGCTTCTGGCGGCCCTGTCGACGATGTCTATCCCGAAGGACCGGACTCGGGAGAGGTGGTGATGCCGGCAGTAGGGGGTCATTAAAAAAAGAATATAATATGAAGAAAATACTTTGCATCGGGGAGGCACTGATCGATATGATCTGCACGGATAAGGGACAGTCTTTATCCGAGGGCCAACATTTTTTGAAGAAGCCCGGGGGAGCGCCCACCAATGTGGCTGCGGCAATTGCCGCGCTGGGAGGGACCGTTGAACTGATCGCCAAAGTGGGGAATGATCCTTTTGGCCGGCAGTTGATCGGGGTCATGGAAGCATTCGGCGTTAGCACCCGGTGGATGGTAGTGGATGAGGAGCATTTTACCACATTTGCGTTCGTCTCGTTGATGGAGGATGGGGAAAGGGATTTTGTATTCAACCGGGGCGCCGATGGCGAATTGAATGTGCGGGAGGTGGAGGCGGTGGACCTTTCGGAGACAGCTATTGTGCATTTCGGATCGGCGACGGGATTTTTGCCGGGGCCTTTNNGACAGGATATTTTCATCAGCTTTGATCCCAATTATCGCCAATTATTATTCCGGGACAATATCCGGTCGTTCGTCGATCATTCCTGGAATTTCCTGGATTGTTGTCATTTTTTCAAACTGAGCGATGAAGAGGCTTTATTGATCACGGGCTGCTCTACCCTGAAGGATGCGGCTTCGGTCTTGCAGGACAGGACGAGGGCGGTATTCGCCATCACACTGGGCAAGGAAGGGACGCTGTTGCGGGTGGGAGAACAGATGGAGATTGTGCCCAGCATACCGGTCAACCCGGTGGATACGACGGGTGCGGGGGATGCCTTTGTAGGGGCGGTGTTGTACCAGTTGAGCAGGGAGGGAGCGGAAGGGCGGCCAGTTATGGCTGCGCCGGATAGAAGTGAGGCAGGTCGGAGGGAATTACCAGATGCAGAGCAATGGCGGCGGATCGTCAGCAATGCCAATAAAGCGGGCGCCCGGACCTGTGAGTATATGGGGGCCATGGAGGCTTTTAAACATTTGAGCAGCAAAATATTTAAATAAGAGGGAGGCTAGAACAATGTATAACTAAGATGGTGGCGAATGCCTCCGCTATCCATGCGCTATACCGGGAGTTATACGGAGATCATCCGAAAGAGGCTGGTATCGCAAATTGGATCCAGACTAAGGTTACTGAGTGCATGGACCGGCCAAATGAACAATTCGAAAGTTCAATTAGATTTAGCCTGTAATTACCGGATCAAATGATATATTTATAAGAGGAAAAATGGCCGGGCATTTCCGCTCTTATTAAAATTTATTTTATGAAGACGTATCTTCTTTTAATGGCATTGATCTTACAAGGTCTATATACTGAGGCCCAGGATACTGAAATTATTCATGCCGGAGATAATCTTTCTGATTATTTCACGTATCGTTTTCCCTCATTTGCCAACGCCACTATACTATTTAAGAACGGGACTCTATCGATGGCCAAAATGAACTTTAACACGTTTCTATGCAAAATGCAGTTTATTGAGACGACAGGTGATACGCTGGTGGTGTCAAAACCCGAAGAAATTGATTCCATCCGGCTGAATGATCGTTCGTTTTTCTACAATAAAGGTTATTTTGAAATTATTGCGACCTATGATTCGGTTAAATTGGCCGTTCTCCGGAAAATCAATATTGATGTCGTAGTAACGGGCGCTCTAGGTATTACTTCCCATACTGCCAATGTCGAAAACTACGATTCGTATATCACTTCTACGGCTCCGAAGAAGCTTCAATTTAAAGATGATTTATCTGTAAAAAAGGAGATGATATATTCTCTTATCGGCAAAAATGGTGTGATTGTCAATGCTTCCAGATCCGGTTTTCTGAAAATATTTACCAATGACAAAAAGAGTATAGAGATTTTTTTGAAGTCGAATAAGATCAATTTTAACAGCCAGACCGATCTTGAGAAATTATTTCTTTTTTGTATTCAACCCAAGGTCTAACTCTATATTTGCAATCTACTTTTTTTTAGCTATCATTTTAGTTCTAACGTTTCCATTTCATTGTGTCCCGGAGACCTCGGAAATACAAGCGTTCAAATGGTTATTAAAGTTTCCAGGAAAAGAAGATTTATTATTTGGTGCTCAGCTGCTTCCCTGGACATGGATATTTTTGTTGCTGTTGGCGGTTATCGTATTTTGGTGTAGAATAATTTCCACATATGAGCATGTGAAAATAGCCGGGAATAATATTTCCATTATAATTATTTAATTCGGATTTTATACAAAATCCCGTATAAATATTGCTTTCTTCTTCTTTTCTTCAGGTAAATGCTGTGTTCCATAGGTAAATCATAGGTTTTTAGTAGTTGCGTTCAACTGTTTGTTCTCTTTTCAATGGCCATGTTATGGCCCACTTTCCATGGTGGTCCGGGTTTTGAGTATATTCTCTCTATTCAACTTATTCTGACTGATTCTTTTCTTTCATTACGCGACCGATCAATAGTTCTAAAAAAGGATTATTTCAATAATAATGAATAAATTATACATTCTCTTCTGTTTTACATTTTCGATATTGTATTCAGAAATTCTTCTTGCGCAAATTCCTGTCAAAGACACCATCGTGCCGGCAAAAGGCGATATTAAAGGTCAGTTGAAGCAGATCAAAGAGCGAAAGGTTGCAGCGCATACGGATTCGGCCAACACCGAACCCCGAAAATCGCCCTTCCTAGACTCTACAAAATATAGCAGGTACGGCGATCTGCTGAATGATGACCCGGAGTACACCCAAAAAAGCCCCATCTGGAAACCTGCTGTCCAGGTAGTCTTTGAAAATGTTATATTAAACATAGTGGACAGATCTGTGCTAAAGCTGGAATTTGCAAAAACAGATTTCCAGACCTGGAACCGGACCTTGCATGCGGGATTTCCCTGGAATTCCGGCTGGGAATGGGACCAAGACAGGTTTGGCAACAATTTCTTTTCGCATCCGATGATGGGCGGCTTTTACTTTAGCGCGGCCCGCACAAATGGCTATAATTTCTGGCAATCGGCGCCTATCGTATTCGCAGGAAGCTATATGTGGAAGATCTTTGGGGAGAACGGAAAACCGGAACGGGAGGATCTGATCAACACGACCTTTGATGGAGTACTTCTCGGAGAGGTGCTTTATCGGTTAAGTTCAAATATCCTGGACGACCGGACGACCGGCCCGGAAAGGGCCTTTCGGGAAATACTGGCAGGATTGATCAACCCGGTGAGAGGCTTCAACCGGCTCTTCGATGGGAAATGTTTCCGAAGGGTCAATAAAGAGATCTATCAGAAAGAACCGATCAATATAACTTTTTTCGCGGGCATCCATTCTATAAATAATCAAACAAATGCTCTTCTGTCGGGGCATAACGATGAAATGCTGAATATCCAGCTCGACTATGGTAATCCATTTGAACTCCGTTCGCGAAAGCCTTTTGATTTCTTTAAGTTNNTTACTCGCAAAGAATGTTCAATTTGGTAAAGTGTCCATGCTCATCGGCGGTTTTCAACATTATGATTATTATGATACCAAATCGTTCGAGTTGTCAACGATTGCCTTCGGCCCCGGCGTTCTTACCAAATTACCCCTGAGTAGAACCTCCGATCTTAATATCAACGTTCATCTGGCCTTAGTACCTTTTGCCGGAAGCAGCGTAGGCCCTGTCACAGATACTTCCTTTTACAGGGATTATCGTTTTTCGTTTGGCTGGGAAGGAAAAGTGGAAAGTGCCGTTAATATCGGCAAATACGGTACTTTAAGCCTGTTGTATTTTTATTACTTTATCCATTCTTTTGACAATACCGGTAAGGATGAAGTGCCTGCCGGCACGCTTGGAAATAATCATATCAGTATTCTGAAGCCCCGGATCACGGCTCACATATACAAAACACTTAGCGTCGGGCTGGAACATAACATTTATTTTAACGACCATTACCAGGCCGGTTATACTCCCCTGCATTATACGCAGACAGAACAAAGGATATTCGTGATGTTCAATTGGGAAGATCCGCAAAGACGGGGTCATTATTATTTGTAAGGTCTCTTACCTAAATGTGTAAATACAACCCGGTATCAAAGTCCCGTTGAAATAATTCAGGTTGAAACTGAGGGTATTTTTCTTTTTTGCCGCCTTGGTTTGAATTTTTGAATAGCGGTGATAGTTGTTGACCACCTGTCTTCCGCTTAAGAAACCGAGAGCGGCGCCTACCAGGACATCGGAGGCCCAATGGGCGTTTTGAACGATCCGGCTTAACCCAATCATCGTAGCAGCCGAGTAGGCAATGATCGGCACGATCCTGGTCTCTTTATATTCCATGGCAAAAACGGTAGCCGCTGCAAAAGCGACGGTAGTATGGCCAGAGGGAAAGGATTCATAGGAGGAATTGTCGCTCTTTAAGAACCGATAGAACGGGCCGTGGAAGGTGTGGTTGTTCGTACCTGTCACGGGATCATAATAGGATGGGCGCTGTCTCCCGGTCAGATATTTAAGCGCCGTCTCGATTGCCGCAGCCGTTATATATGCCTGTGTTGCAAGAAGTGTCGTGGTCTTTTCCTTTTCCTTTTTAAAAACAAGACCATAGGCTCCAAGGGCAGCAAGGGTATATGCTTCATACAATCCCCCGAAATTAGTTACGTAGGTACTGACTGAAACCACCGACTTGTTATCATTCCGGATCCGGATGGCCAATCGATTTACGGGTTTATCGGCAAACAGTATCGTGCCGGTCGTCACCACGCCAAATGCCCCTATTTTAAGCCAGTCGCTATTGGTGGCCCTGAACGGTGAGGTCACCTGCTGCTTGATATCATCCGTCACCAATACAACATAGACATGGGCTGTTATTTTTGTGTTCTCATTATAAAAGGCCGCGTTTGTATTATTTTTTTGTTTACCGCCTACGCTATCCGTTTTCTTACTCAGGCTTTCTAATTTTTTACTAAGGGTATCCTTTTGTTGAGCAGATACCAGTGATGGTATTTGTAATTATTGTAATG
>PLXD01000637.1 GCA_003151295.1 Chitinophagaceae bacterium
CGCATCACGTCCCAATGCTTTTGCATGAACAACACGTCCGGCCGTGACGGATGCAAGGTGATGCGATGCACGCAATGGCCCACTTCCGCGTCCGGGTCGGGCAGTTCGTAAAGCGATTTCAGTCCGCGCGTGATGGGCTTCCACGTTTTCCCGCCATCGTCGGTGCGAAAACAGCCGCCGGCCGAAATCGCGACGTAAATGCGTTGCTCGTTTTTTGGATCCAGCAAAATGGTGTGAACTGCCATGCCACCCGCGCCGGGCTGCCAGAGATTTCCCTTTGCCTTGCGCAGGCCGGGAAGTTCCCGCCACGATTTGCCACCGTTGGTCGTTTTGAAAATCGCCGCGTCTTCCGCGCCGGCATAGGCCGTGTCCGGATCGGTCAGCGACGGTTCCAAATGCCAGATGCGTTTGAACTCCCACGGGTGCTGGGTGCCGTCATACCATTTGTGCGTGCCGACCTCGCCTTCATAAACAAATTTGTTGCTTTCGCCCTTGGGAAATCCTTCCGGGCCTTTCAACTCGTCCGCGCTGCTGCCCGGAGTGTTCCAGGTCTTGCCACCATCATCCGAGCGCTGGATGATTTGTCCGAACCAGCCGCTCGTTTGCGACGCGTAAATGCGGTTCGGATCCGCGGGCGAACCTTTGAGGTGATATATCTCCCAGCCCGCGAAGTGCGGTCCGCTGACCTGCCAGTCCTTGCGCTTGCCATCCGCCGTCAGGATGAACGCGCCTTTTTTGGTGCCGACCAAGACTCTGATTTTGCTCATGGTTTACTTCTATTATGGTTCTGGTTTTGTGGGATTGATTGATTTACTGCCAATTTCCGCGATGCGCGCTTTGACCAGTTTTCGCACCAAAGTCACCGGTAATGGCTTGTCTGTGGTGAAGCGAATCGCGCCTTTGCTGGTCTCAAACTGTTTCAGGTGCGTTTGAAAATTCCTCAAAGTCGCGGCACTCATGGGGTAGAACGCACAGTGATTCGCCCACGCGCCGAAGGCCACGAGCGGACGCCCATTCAGCCGAAACGCCGCGAGTCCGTAGCTGATGCATTCTTCCGCCTGGGATGCGACAGCGCAAATTGTCTGCCGAAGTTTCTCGAGGGCGGCCCGCTGATCGGCGGCCTTCACGCCTGCGAGGTAAGCGTCAATGGTTCCACGTTTTGGTTTCGCCGAAGCCATGAGGTTTGAATGGTTTATTTTCCCGCGCAGGCGGCTTTCAGTTTTGTTATGTCAAGTTTGCCCATCTGGAGCATCGCCTGCATGACGCGTTGAAATTTCTCTTCGTCCTCGTCATTCAACAATTCGCCTAAAATCGGCGGATGACAGCACACGAACATCATCCGCCGCCGGTCATCCACAATTTCGTGTTCGGCAAAAACCGCAGTTTCCGGCGCATGATTCTCCTGCTCGATCAGCCGGATGATTTCCGGCGCCTTGTCGCGAAAAACTTTTTCCCGGCGCACCGCATCCAGCGCGAGGTTGCGTGAAGTCTGCATGATCCACGCGGCGGGATTTTTCGGCATGCCATAAAACGGCCACGTTTGCAGTGCCCGCGCGAGTGCCTCCTGCACCACGTCTTCGGCCAGCGAGAGATGCTCGATCACGAACCTCCCGGTCAACGCGGCCACCATTTTTCCCGCCTCATGACGGAAAAGATGGTCAATCAACGTGCGTGCGTCCGGATTTTGTGAAGACATAAGGCCTATTACATGGGTTTCAACTTGCGTACCTCCAATTGAAACTGGCCCAGCAGGGGACATTCCTTGGTAAGTTCCACGGCCTCCTGGATATCCTCGGCCTGGATAATGACATAGCCGGAGATCATTTCCTTCGACTCGATGAAGGGGCCGTCGGTCAGGACTTCGGTCTTGCTTTTTAACAGGCGGCCATCCGCTTCTTCCAGGGGCGCCCCTGAGACATACTTGCCATTCAGCACCTTTTGGACCCATTCCCCGAAAAGAGCCATACGTTTTTGCATTTGCTCGGGTGAGGCTACGGAATGATCGCTACCTCTTACAATGATCAGAAACTGGTTCATAAATTTTTATTTTGATAAACAATGATAACTTGTCAATCGACGGATCGGAATTAGGACAGGGTAGCGGAATTTTTATTCAAAATAATAAATAACTTAATAAAAAACAATTAGTAACTTATAAAGAACTTATCCCTGTTATCATGCCTGTCACCCCTAACACCGCCCAAAAAAAACAGATCTACCCGGTAAAGGATCGGGAAACTCCTCCCGGCCATCTTCATGAGCAGGCTTTCGATCATTCATTACAGGCAAGTATCATTTTCAGGGTGTCGGATGGCAGGATCATTAAGGCGAACAGGGCCGCCTGTAAATTGCTGGGATATTCCAAAAAGGAATTGCTGACCAAGGGCAGAGCGGATATTTTCAATATTTCGGAAGGCAGCTATAAAAAAATGATCAGGCAAAGGAAAACAGAAGGGAGTGCCAAAGCCGATCTGTCAGTAATAAGGAAGACCGGCAGATTGCGCCCTTGTGAAATTACTTCTGTGATATTTAAGGATGAGAATGGCACTAATAACTCTATAATGAGTATCGTTGATCTAAAAGAAAGGCTGTTAAAACAGAAAAAGATCGATCTGGAGAATGAAAAAATAGTCGTCGGGAATATAGTTATTGCCCAATCGATATCTGACATACGCCAGGCGGAAAATAGTAATTGGATAAAATCGATAGCAAAGATATCCTACGATGTCATCTGGGACTGGGATATAGTGACCAACATGATTTCCTTCGGAAACAATTATGAGAAAATATTCGGATATAAATTGCCTAAAAATAAAATCAGTTTTAAGGAGTGGATGAACTACTTTCTGCCGGATGAAAGGGATATAGTGGAAAAGAAAATAAATAAAATCTTTAAATCCGAAAAAACCAGATGGGAAGATACGTATCAATTCACCTGCCCGGACGGGTCGGTGTCCCAGGTGATAAGCCGGGCAATTATCTTAAGAGATAGTGATGAGAAAGCGATCCGATTGATCGGGTTGATACATGATATGAGCAAGCTGCAAAAAATGGAATTAATACTCAAACAACAGATCAGTATAAAAGAAAAACAAATCATAGAAGCCATTGCGGAAGCGAAAGAAATGGAAAGGTCGGATATCGGAAAAGAGCTGCATGATAATATAAACCAGTTATTGGGGGCTTCCATGTTATATCTCGATATGGCAAGGAAGGACATAAAAAATGGGGAGATCTATTTGATGCATTCCTCTGAGTACACGCTTACGGCTATAGAGGAGATCCGCAAATTGACCAAGGGATTAACGACTGATACCATTCAGGAATTCGGGCTTTGCGGGGCCATTGAGCATGTCAGCCTGGATACGATGGAAGCCTACCCGGTAAAAATACACTGTGTGCTGGATCACTCCCTGGAAGAGAGAATGAGCGAGAAATTCAAGCTGAACACTTTCAGGATATTCCAGGAGCAATTGAACAATATAATTAAGTATGCGAAAGCAACTGACATACATATTACTGTTTCTAAGTTGAACAACGGGTTCACACTTTCCATCTCGGATAATGGAGTGGGATTTGACCCCACGAAAAAAGTGAAAGGAATAGGAATCAGTAATATTATCGGCCGGGCAGAATTATATAAAGGGAAGGCCAATTTCATTTCCAATGCGGGCGAAGGTTGTATGCTGGTAGTTACTTTCCCGGTCTTATCTTCCTGATAACGATTGCTTGCTATCCATTCTCTCTATCCTATTATTAAATAGAGAGGATCAATGCAATGGAGGATTTATGATATAATTTCGGTACCTTACCATTAGAACCTTACCTGTCCGGATCAAAAAGATTCTGGAGGAGTGGCAAATATCAATAAATACTCCTTTGAAGCTATATATAAAGAATATGGTATGTATCCGCTGCAAAATTGTAGTTAAGGAGGAGTTGACGAAACTTGGCCTCCACTATACTGTTGTGGAACTGGGTGAAGCAGAGATCATAGAAAACATTTCCACAGAGCAGCATGAACTGATCAGGTCGACATTGCTGAAGTCAGGGCTCGAATTAATAGATGACAAAAGAAGCATACTGATCCAGAAAATAAAAAACGTCATTATCGATTTGGTGCATTATTCGGAAGAGCCTTTAACCATGAATTTATCCGTATATTTAAGCTGGCAATTACATTACGATTATACGTATCTGGCCAATCTTTTTTCAGAAGTGCAGGGAGGTACTATTGAAAAATTCTTTATTGCACATAAGATCGAGCGTGTAAAAGAATTGCTGGTATATAAGGAACTAAACCTTACGGAAATAGCCCATAAGATGCATTATAGCAGTGTCGCGCACCTTTCTACCCAATTCAAAAAAGTGACCGGCCTGACTCCTTCTCATTTCAAGCAGCTCAGGAATAAAAAACGCTCTATGCTGGAAGATGTATAGGCGCCCGGTCCATCATTGAACAGGGGCCAAGCCTTGGTTGAATAGGGACCAGGTATCATTGAACTGGGACTAGGCCCATCATTAAAAAAGGCTTTTCATGCGGGCATTCATCGAATCCCTGTATCCTGTCGAATGAAAGAATGAAACGGGTTCCGCTGCCTTCCTCCGATTGTACATCCACCTCCGCATGATTCGATTGAAGGATATTCAGGGTAGTCGATAGACCCAGGCCCATTCCGTTCGGCTTGCGGGTGAAATACGGGCTAAATATATGGGCCAGGTTTTCCTTGCTGATGCCGATGCCGTTGTCCTCG
>PLXD01000523.1 GCA_003151295.1 Chitinophagaceae bacterium
GGTACCCCAGCCGCCGCCTGCAAAAGCATCTGTAAAACCACCGACAGTAGCCAGCCAGCCGGCCCTTTTCACCTTATCCTTGGGATTGTTGCGGGCAAAGGCCTTACGGAGGATATAATAGCCGAGGTAAATGGTATACGCCGATAATGGGATACGGACATACTGGGAATATTTTTTAAAGTAATAAGCCATGGCCGCGCCCAGTATGGCGCCGGCAATACCGGGAAAAACGATGGTCCGAAAGAGTTTTTTATTGATATTGCCAAACCGGTGATGGCTGTATCCGGAAACTCCGCTGCTAAAGACACGGGCTGAATGTACCCGGCTGCTGACGAACGCAGGGCTTACCCCATAAGCAAGCAGAAAGGTAGTCGAGATCGTACCATATCCCAGGCCCATGGAGCCGTCAACCATCTGGGCTAAAAATCCGGCCAGCGCCATGATAAGAAAACCATTTATATCAAACTGTTTGGGAAGAGAGCGTACGAATTCCAATATCCCGTTGACGGGCACCAATGAAAGGATGCCATGCCCCAAAATCATAAACAAGAAGGCCAGCAGGCACCATTTGACGATCTGCTGCCATTTGCCCGGCCTTGGCTTTTGAAGGACGGGTTCGGGACTGCTCTGTTTGGCTACCAGGACCTTGGTAAGGTCATTCAGTTGCCTGACCTTCTCACTGAAGTCGCCGTTCATTCCCTGGCGGATGGTCTGCATATTCTGCAAAACGCTCTCCATTTCGTCCGGGATCATGCTGCTGATCTCTTCTTTTAACCGTTTGGCAATGGTCGGTGATTTGCCGTTCGTGGAAATGGCGACCTTTAAATTTCCTTTGCTGACGATGGAGCTCAGGTAAAAATCGCAGAGTCCGGGCGTGTCCGCCACATTAACCAGTATTCCCTGTGCTTTGGTTTCCATGGCGATCAATGTGCTGATCGCTTTGTCGTTTACAGCTACGATCACGATATCCGCTTGTGCCAGGTCAGCGGTATGGTAGGGACGTTCAAACAGTTCAATGGTCATATGGATCCGGGCCAGTTCCCTGATCTCTTCACTGATGGTAATGGATACCAGCTTTATAGGAGTAGCCGGTGAATTTTGAAGGACGGCATTTAACTTCTCAAGACCGACATTTCCGCCGCCAATGATCAGCAAACGGAGGGTTTCCAGTTTCACAAAGATCGGGAACAGGTTATTTTCGCTGTTCGGGGCCGGTCCGGGAGTTCCTGGTATGAGTTGGTCTGAATGCACTAATGCGCAAAATTAAGCATTACAGCCTATATTCTAACTAAATTAGTAGACAATAAGATTTAACTTTAGCAGACCATAAGATCTAACTGATATAGCCTTTCACGTAGTCTTGGGTCAGCTTTTCTTTAGGATGCAGCAATACCTCCTCTGCAGGCCCGAATTCTATGAGTTCCCCCATATAGAGAAATGCAATATTATCCGATATCCTGCGGGCCTGACGTAGGATATGTGTTACCAGGACAAGCGTATATTTGTCTTTTAATTGCAGGAAAAGCTCTTCGATTTTTTGTGTCGAGACCGGATCCAGCGCAGAGGTAGGTTCGTCACCGAGGATGATCTCGGGTTCCACGGCCAGGCCTCTCGCAAGGCACAGGCGCTGTTGCTGCCCGATGGAAAGGCCTCCGGCAGAACTATTCAAACGATCTTTTACTTCATCCCATAAGTAGGTCGCACGCAGATAGTGCTCTACCGTTGCGTCCAGGTCTTTTTTCTTTCTGATGCCATGGATCCTTGGCCCGTAAGCGATATTATCATAAATACTCATAGGAAGGGGAAATGGACGTTGTGAAAGCAGCCCCATTTTTTTCCGCATACCGGTCACCTCGACTCCCTTTCCATAGATGTCTTCTCCGTCCACGAGGACCTGACCGTCTATTTTCACTTTTTTATTCCGGTCAAGCAGGCGATTGAGTGTTTTCAAAAGCGTTGTTTTCCCGCAACCGGATGGACCGATAAATGAGGTGATTCCTTTGTCGGGTATATCTATGCTGATATTCCTGAGGATAGGGTGTCCATTGATATGTACATTAAGGCCTCTTACGCTGATATGTGGGGTTCCGGTTGTCATATTTTATGCCTGGATAACTTTTTGCTGAAATATTTACCGATCAGGCTGATGGTGAGTACGATCACCGTAAGGATCAATGCCGTAGCATAAGCGCGGTTCTGGACTTCATCGATCGGACTGCTTAGCTGAAAGAAAATGGCCAGGGGCAGGGTAGCCGCAGGCTGATTGAGCGAGGTCGGGACGCTATCCGTGTACCCGGCTGTAAAGAGCACGGTCGCCGCATCGCCGATCGCCCTGCCGAAGGATAGGAGGATGGCTGTCAGGATACCCGCAACGGATTGCCGGAGCAGGATCTTAGAGGTCTCCCACCGGGTGGCCCCGAGCGAATATACGGCGTCTGACAATTCCGGGGGGGCCAACCGGATGACTTCATCCATGGCGCGGGCCAGGATGGGAATGATCATCAGGGTTACCGTAATGATCCCTGCGAGAAGGGAGGTCCTTAACCCGAAATACACCATGATGGTAAACCCGAAAGCGCCGTATACGATGGAGGGAATACCGAACAACACGTCAAAGACCAATCTCGTAATATTAGCCAGCCACGCATTATGTCTCGCATAAGCATTGATGTNNTATAATGAACAGGCCAAGAGAGACAGCGCCGAGGCTGATATATAAAGAGCCGATGATGGCATTCAGGATACCGCCTCCTTTCCCGATATAGAATCCCCCTCCCGGTATTTTCGATACCATATCCCAGCTTAACGAATGAAAGCCCCTTGAAACGATGGTCCATAGGATCATGATTAGCGATCCGCCTATGATAAAGGTGGACAGGAGCATCAGGCCCTTGAAGAACAGGGATTCGATCTTTCTTTTTGTCATGAATAATTCCGTTTTTCCAAACGATAAAGGACAAGCCTTGAAACCGCATTAAATAAGAAGATGATCACGAATAATATGAAGGCGGCCAGCATCAGGGCCGCGTCATACATGGGTATGGATAACATGTCCCCATAATTATTAGCAATGAGGGCAGGCAGGGGATACACAGAATCGAAAACGGAATGAGGGATGGCTGCTATATTGCCGCATACCATCAGAACGGCGATGGTCTCTCCCAGCGCCCTGGAAATGGCGAGAATGGTGGCTGCCAGTATGCCCGGCAATGATTTTCTAAGTACTACGCTTTTAACCGTTTCCCATTCATTGGCTCCCAGTGATAAAGAGGCCTCTTTCAATTCAGCCGGAATGGTATTGAAAACTTCCATGAGGATACTGATCAGGAGCGGGAAGATCATTACTGCCAGTACGATCCCTCCGGCCAATGCGCTGTATCCCGATGCAAACTCCACAAAATGAGGGGCTAATTTCTCCTGTATAAAAGGCACGATCATCAATACTCCCCAAACGCCGTAAATGATCGGCGGGATACCCGACAGCAGGTCTATGAAGGGGAGGAGTATTTTTTTCAGCCGGACAGGGGCAAATTCCGAAATATAAATAGCGCACATCAGGGAAAGGGGTAGCGCGATCAGGATAGCAAGGACCGTTACGATCAGCGATCCTGCGATATAGGTTAAAAAGCCAAACTGCTGTTTGAAGGGCTTCCATTCCTTCGAAAAAAGGAGATGGGTGATCGGGGTGGTCTTTAATATCGGGATGGACTTCCAATACAAGCCGGCAGCGATCAGCACAACGGTAAGTATGGAGAACAGGCTAAGCGTCAGGAACAGGTTCCCGCTTAGTCTATCCTTCAGTAATCTGAATCTGGAATGGTTCATTTAAGTTTATTCAGTCCGGTGTTGATCTTTTCCGGGGGAAGCTGAATGTAACCCGCTGCGCTTACATATTTCTGTCCGTCGGTTAAAACCCATTTAATAAATTCTTTCACTACCGGGTTCTTAATAGCCCCTTTCGTGACAAAATAAAGGTCCCTGGCAGGAGGGGAAGGATATTTACCGATGGCGATCGCATGGGTCAACTGATCGATGGTCCCATAGATATTCTCATCGGGATCGATCCTGCCGTTATTGTTTAAATCGATCGGTAAGGGCACTACGCCATTGGTAGCTCGCTTGGTGTTGGCATCGTAGACGAATACGATATTGTTAAACCCGATCCCGCCAGGATCTTTTTTTACTGCCTGGGCGAGCCCCGGGTCCCCAAACACGGCCACCCCCTGGAGGTCTTCCTGTTTTTTTCCGAAATAGCCGGCCCAGGTCTCCGCTGCGCCCGCTGCGTCGGAACGCGTGTACACATGCAAGGGAGCATTGCTCTTGATCCCTAATTGGCCCCAGGTCTTGATCTGCCCGGTAATGAAGATATTATTCAGGGCGTCCTTTTTGAGCCCCCTGGCCTGTATTTCTTTTAAGTAAGGATTGGAAGCGCTGATGGTAGGAATGACCGCATCCTTCGTTACCGCAATCGGAAATGCGCCTTTTTGAGTTTCTTCCGGGGTCAACTCCCGGGAGACCAATCCGATATCCGTAATATTGGAAAGCACGTCTGTGATCCCTTTTCCGGCGCCTCCGGCCGAAATATCGATCTTGACATCGGGATGGATCTTTTTAAATTCTTCCGCCCATTTTACCGTAAGGGGATATAGCGCAAATGCGCCTGAAATACTGATGGATCCCTGCAGGTTGACGACCTTTTGAGTATTGGGGCTCTTTTCAGTATGGGGGTTTTCCCCGGCATTAAACCCCGGGTTTACCCAACTTAACAGACCGATTCCAGCAAGTAAGAATATTCTTTTCATAATAATCAGGAGTTAAAAAATAATCAGCAGTTAAAAAGCTAATTGAAATTGTGCTTCGAACAGATCATTGGGGACCTGGGCGCCTTGTTCTCTTCTGAGTGAATAATACAATTGAAATTTGGTCCACACATTGAAATAATAATTCAGGCCTAAATCATAATAGGTATTGATCGCATTGGCCTTAGCAATGTTTTGGTCGTACCTGTCATAGCGGAAGATCCCCTGCAATTTTTTCTGCAGAATGGAATAGGCCGCTTCCGCATACCAGCCGTCATGGATGGTGGGATTGCTATTTCCTTCCTGCCCCCTGATATATTCACTTTTTACCAGCAGCGAATTATAATCCAGCGCTACCTCTGCGCCCCAACGGACCCGTTCCTGGTTTTTAGTGGGAGAGGAAGTGAACCGGTCAAACCCGTTGTAATAGGATCCCCCAAAGCTCAGGAACTTCACGGGGTGGAAGACCAGGCGGGCGTCTATATCCTTTGACTGGTTATTGTCGAGTATGTTGATACCCGCACCATTCAGTAATTGCAGGTAGTAATCGATCAGGTGGAAGTCCTTTATTTTTACGATGCTGCCGCCGAGCTGGATGCCGATGTCACGACCGCTTTGATTGCCGATCGAATCCACCAGCCCATTGGAGGCATCTCCCTTCCTGGCCACCAGGGCATTGACCACCTGGGAACGTTCGATCAGCTCCAGGTTACGGTCCTGTGTCATATTTTCCTGGGAGAAGGCGACGATCATCTGCCCTGCCTTGATATTCAGGAATGAAAAGGGTTTATAGACTACATAGCCTTCCACTAAAAAGGGGGATATCAGCGCCCCCCCCGTAGGGGCGGTACCGGCTGCTCCGCTGGATCCTACGAAATCCTCCAGCAGGCGATAGTCGAATTTGGAGGAGAAATGACCCTGGAA
>PLXD01000585.1 GCA_003151295.1 Chitinophagaceae bacterium
AGTCTCCGAAAAATTATTCACTTTTCCGGCTACCAGGTCTATGGAAGGATCCCTGAATGCGCGGGCAATTTTATTGAGTGAGCCGGCTTCGAGCCAGTCATCGGAGTTCAGCCAGTTAAAGAGTTCCCCCGTGCAATGTTTCAGTCCTTTATTGATGGCGTTGGCCTGTCCCCTGTCCTTTTCGCTGACCCAGTATTTCAGGTGGCGTTCGTATTTCCGGATGATCTCCACCGTATTATCGGTGCTGCCTCCGTCGATAATGATATATTCCAGGCCGGGATATTGCTGGCTCAGTACGGAATCGATGGTCTCTTCGATATAAGCGCCCTGGTTAAAACTGGGAGTGATTATGGAAATCGATGGATTCATTTCAGATTGTAATTCTTATATATTTTGTACAAGTCTTTAGGGACCCTGAGCATGGAACTTATTTTGAGCTTGGAGCCGCCTATTTCGCTCCATTCGAGCAGGGGGACTTCGAGAATATCCTGATCCATCCTGTCCAGGCTGATCTTTAGTCTTGCAAAGATCTCCACGTCGAAAACCCATTTGCTAAGGAAGGGCTTGTCAAAGGCGATCCTGGCATATTCCCCCGTCATGAATTTGATGCCGCATTGGGAATCGTAAATGGGCAGGTCGAGCATATTGGAAATGACGGTGGCAAATATGCGCCCCAATATATGCCGGATGGTCCTGCGGTGGATTTGCACCCCGAGCCTTTTCACTCTTGAGCCGAATATCATTTTCTTCCCGTACAGCCGGGCCCAGTCGATCAGGTACGCGACCTGTGACAAAGGGGTGGCGAGATCGGCGTCTATAAATCCTATATATTCAAACCGGTCCGCCCGGAGACAGTATAGGAAGCCCTGCCTTACCGCTTCCGCCTTCCCCGCATTCTGTTCCAGGTTTACCCATCCGGACTTTTCAGGATGCCGGCCGACAAACTCTTTTAAGAGCGTGGCGGTCTGATCGGAGCTGCCGTCATTGACAAAGCAGAGATAGTAGTCATCCCGGGTAGTAATAAATTCTTCGAATTGCCGGGTATCCAACCTGTCATATTCATTATAACAGGGAATTACGATGCCTGTTTTTTGCATATATCCGTTCACTGATTGCTCCAATATTTATAGAGTATCAGCGTCTTTATTAACTTATTGAACCTCGGCTTCATTGGAACAAGATGATAGAGTCTCTTATAGAATTCATCTATGCTCTTTCTGACCTTATCATTTTCAGCGACCGGTATGCGGGCGACCTCCAGGTAATCCGTTGTCTTCGTGTCAAAAGCATTGGTGGCCGCGCTATGGATACCCGTCGCATCATTCCCGATATTCCTGACCAGGGACTCCCGGGGGAACAAGGAGATGCCGCCTTTCGCGAGCCAGGAAGAATACCATTTGACCGCCCAGGAGTAGATGATCCCTTCCTTATTCTGTCTTAGCTGGAAGTAACAGTCAGCATGGCCTTCCAGGTTGAGCCGGTCGATCTTTTCCGGTGTATTCCATTGGGCCAGGTGAAAATCGATATCGGGGTTGAAATGCTTCCAGGCCCTTTCCCAGGTTGCCCATCCCCAGCAGGAATACACTTTCAAAAACAAGGTGTCTTCCTTCAGTCGGATAGAGCGGGCATACGGGTAGATGTATCCACTGATATGCATGACCGCAGGATCGTCTTTATATAATTCCAGGGCTTGATTCATGTACCGGAGAAACCCTTTACCGATCACAATATCGTCTTCCAGGACGATGACCGTTCCATAGCGGTGGATAATATCGGTCACACCGCTTATGATACTGTCGGCCAGTCCTTTATTTCCGGTCTGCTCGGTGATATTCACCGAGCCGCACCATTTGCGCTGCCGGATCAGGGACCGGGTCTCTTCCACTTTTTGCAACTGGCCGGTATCGGAGGGATCTTTGGGGGCATCGGAAAAAATGAAAAGATCCGTGATTTCCGAAAGATCGGCCGCCGCAAGTGCTTCCAGGGTTTTACGCGTATGATCGGGCCTGTTATATACAAAAAGTACGACGGGTGAAGGGCGCATTATTGAGCTTTTAAAAATGCCTTCTCCCAGAAATAGGGGGTGAAGCTGTTCCAGACAGCCTCTCCCTGTCCGAAAGAAGGAGTCTCCGAGGACAGGAAGTCATTAAGCCCCTGTCTTACAGATGCCGTGTCGACCAGGCTGCTATTACGAAAATCCGTCGAGTTGACGGTATCGAGCATGAAGTTTCGCCAGGGGCCTTTTATCCAGTCTACGACCGGCGTATTGAATCCCACTTTGGATTTGCGATAAGCGATCTCGTGCGGCATATAAGGAGCGGCGGCGTCCCGGATGAGGCTCTTTGTAAAGCCATTCCTGATCTTACTATCCCAGGGCAAGGAGAAAGTATAGCTGGCCAGCCGGTGATCCAGGAAGGGCATCCTGATCTCCACGCCGCTGGCCATAGCATAGCGATCATAATTCCGGAGCAGGGTGGGCAGGACGGTCACATGGAATAATTCATAGAGGGTCTCATTATAAGCGCCCATGGATGAACCTGGCGCTTTCCCGTCTTTTCCGGAAGCGACCTGCAAAAGGTATTTAAGAAAATTCTTTCGTCCTTTGAGATGCCCGGTCATCTGGCGATACCACTCCCTGAGGCCCCGGCCGGGGAAATGTTCCTGGGTATTGTTCTCATCGAAAAGGCCCTGGTAGGCCCCGAGCACCTGGCTGGATTTCTGAATATTCATTTTCGCGTCGAGGAGCGCCAGGGTGACCTGGTTGCGGTAGCCGGCCATTAGCTCATCCGCCCCGTGCCCGTCGATGGAAACGACCACCCCGTTCTGACGGATGGCCTTATAAGTCTCCATCATGGGAATGGGGCTTGTCAGGTATAGTTCTTCAAAGAGGNNTTCTATTCCTTTTATCGGGTCGATCTCCAGGTAGGTAGCGGGAATATGGAGATGGTCGACTACTTTTTCGGCATAGTGTCTTTCATCCTGGGGCGTTCCCTTAAAACAGGCGACGAAAGCGTGTTGCCAGAGGTCGGCCTGTCTTTCCACATTTCGTGTCTTGGAAATATGGTTCATCGTGCAGATCACGGCACTGGAATCCACGCCCCCACTAAGCGCGGTGCCGATGGGGACATCGGATCGCATCCTGATGGAGCAGGCGTCGATAAACAGTTCCCTGAATTCTTCCACCTGCTGTTCATATTTCGCGGGAACTTTCACCAGATGGCTCCGGGTATCCCAGAATTTGACGGGTGTAAGTTCCCGGTCGCCCGGCTTCACAATGGCATAGGAGCCCGCCGGGAATCTCCGGATGCCTTCTACCAGGCATTTATCGGTTGATTCATACCGGAGCATATTTTCCAGGCACCAGTTAAAATGGGCGGAAGGCCTAACCTCGTCTAAGAAAGGAGTGATCGCTTTCATTTCGGAGCCAAATACAAATGCTTCCCTGGTGAAGGAATAGAACAGCGGCTTTTTCCCAAAGCGGTCCCTGCTCATAAACAAATGCTTATGCTGATCGTCCCAGATGGCGAAGGCCCACATGCCGTTCATTTTGTCCAGGCATCCCGCTCCCCATTCGAGGTAGGCGGCCAGCAGGACCTCGGTATCGGTCTGGGAGCGGAAAGAATAGCCTTTTTGCTGCAGCTCCGCTCTTAATTCCAGGAAATTATAGATCTCCCCGTTAAAAGTGATGGTGAGGTGGGCGTATTGAAAGGGTTGTTTTCCGGCAGGGGAAAGATCCAGGATGGACAGTCTCCGGTGCCCGAGATAGAGTTGTCCCTGCTCCTGCACCTGCTCCTGGTGATAGATTCCCGAGCCATCGGGTCCTCTGTGGGCGATCCTGTCGAGGCCCTTTTCAAAGACCGGCAACACTATATTTCCCCAGGCTCCTATGATTCCGCACATAACTTTATTTGTATTTGATCAGGGATTGAAACCATCGAAGGGTCAGCGGGAGGTCTTGCTTCCGGTCATCGTAAACCGCTCTCGTCTCGCCCATCATTTGTGCTATTTTTACCAGCAGGTCCTTTAGCGGGATTTTGCCTGCATTCATTTTCACCAGGCCAACGATCCTGCGCAGGATTATGCCATTTCTCAAAGTTTGGTGCTTAACCGGGTTTTCGGCAAAGACCTGGTTATGGGCAGGGATATAGCAGGAAGCGGTCCCGTATATCAGCCTGAGCATATATCCGAAATTAGATTTATCGGAATGGATCAGATGTCTGAGCGCCAGGGAGGGGGATACACCGGCAGCGTATCCCATTTGGATACCCGTCAGTATGATCTGGGTATCCCCGCCGCTGGAGAGGCTTTTTCCCTTGCGGTCTGTCAGGGAATAGCGTCCGTTCTCCAGTCTATGGATATATTCCTGCAAGATATCCTTCCTTACGACCATTCCCGTTCCATAGGGATAGCAGGGCTGCCAGAGGTCGGAACGATCCGTGAGGATCGCGGGGTCGTGCCTCTCCTGGAAGATCCATTTTCGGTCCTGCACCCATTTCCCGGGGGCGGACCCGGTATATTCTACCGTGATGTCTCCCGGTCCCCAGCATCCTGTATGAGGATATTGCCTAATGAGACGGCTTGCTTCCTGCAGATAACCGGGATCGGGCAGGTTATCATCATGGAGGAATACGATCCATTCATTTTGCGCGGATTTTATACCCGTCTTCCGGGCGTTGGTTAGGCCAGCCACTTTTTCAGGGAGTATCTTCAAAGACGGGACGCTACCGGCTAATTTTTTTACTTCCTCCATTTCCCCGACCGCATGGGTACTATTACTGTCCACGATGATCACTTCAAAGGAAGGGGAATGAACGGCGTCAAAACTGCTTATTGCAGATAAAAGTCTTCTGAAAATTTCCGGTTGCGGGTTATGCGTACAAATGACGATTGAAAAATCTTGGTTCATATACTTCAATGACTATCCTATTCGACAGAGATCCAATCGGCTGGATAATAGGATTCGTATAACAATGCCGGGTCCCTGAAGGGTCTGGCGGGCCGGAGGACCATCTTATCCGGGTGTCGGTTCAACCAGGCTCCCCACCATGAGAATGAGCTGTTGGCGATGACCTGGTGGGAGCATAGGGACATCAGATACAGCTCCTCATAATCGGCGAGGCCGGATGCACTCGAAATATAGTGTGTTTGTTCCCCTGTCTGCAGGTGTTGCCGGCACCAGTCGATATCATCCGAAAAGACCATGAAGCAGGGGTTCTCCAGTCTTTCTCCCAGGAACCGGAGGGCGGTCGAATAATATTCTTCTCCCAGGAATCCGTATCGGTCGTCCTCCAGGTAATCGGTACGTCTTACATGGATGGCAACGCATGGACCCTGTTGCGGTAGTCTTTTCGCCAGCGCTTCCGGGGAATGATCTTTTAGCGTCAGCTCCAGCAGCAGGGATTCACGGAATTCTTCGAAATACTTATAAGACTGCCAGAAACCGTCATAGAATGTGAATGGACGATGCGTAGTCAACCACTCTCCTTTATATGTGAAATCTTTTTCGGTATGTTCTTCCACCAGAGACAGGCCGGTAAAAAGCCGGTTGACCCTGGTGCGGGGGGTGATGAGTTTTTGCAGCCAGGTCCGGTCGACTATTTTCCCGGCGATATTGAAATGCTGTAGCAGGCATTTACGTCCCAGGTAGTCGTTGCGGTAGCTGGAAACATCCAATAAGAGCCGTTGCCTGTTGGCCAGGGATATGCTTCTTCCCGCAGCGTATTGGAATAATTGGTTGCCCAGGCCTCCCTGTAATTTCATGATCACCAAGGCGGTACTATTTATGCCTTTCGAGGTCTTTGTTGAAGAAATAAATCATCTTCTTTTTGAACTTCACGGGCAATATGCCGAGGGATCCCCAGAAAATCTTCTGCATGATATTCTTGCTCCGGTAATGGTGACGTTCCATGCGCCGTTGCTGGGAGAGCCTGAATTGCTCATATGCGGGAGGGAGACCCGCTAGTTTCTCTTCGCCTCGTTCGCTGATCCAATCGTTGTATTGAGTGTAAAGAGGCAGCAGGTCCGGGCGGTCTATGATCCTGAAACGATCGTATTTACGCCAGGGCAGTTCTATTTTTCCGAAATCGAAAGTGGAGAAATGGAAGAACACCAGGGGATAAGTTCCGTTCACGAGATAGCCATCGTCCTGCCTGGTAAGCCGGCGTTCCTGGAGATTCCAGGGAGCCATATTATATCCGGGATGTTTCAGGATCGATACCTTTTCAAAGAAAACGGGGACATGGTTGATGAAGATCTGATCTGTGAACAGCCCTTCCTGTTGGCGGTTATAGCCGAATTCATAGGTCCTCTCCTTCCACCATTGCAGGAAGCGGCCGGTGTTTTCCGTTCTCTTTACTGCCAGGAATCCGAGGTTGAAGATACCGACCCGGTGGAAGGGTGTCTCCCAGGGGGTCAACCCATCGTAGGGAATGGGTTGAAGGATATGAGGCGTCAGGAGGATATCCGACTGTTCCAGTTGCCGGTAGACCTCGTCCAATTTCGCATAAACGGCAATATCGGGATCCAGGAAGACGACAGGGTCTGCCTGTTTCTCTGCAAAAAAATACTGAAAGGCCCGGGGTTTGATGCTGGTAGACAGCTCGACGGTATTATAGCGGGACCATAGATGGCCGGCTTTATTTTCGATCTGTTCTATGAAAAGAATGGGGTGTCCGAGGGACGAATAGTCGACCGACGGAGCCGCTTTGTCCGCCAGGACGATATAGAAATCCGCCGCCGGATCGTTCCTCTTCAGAGAATCACCCAACACAAGGGCACGGGCCAGGTAGTTGTTTGCGCATATGGTAAAGAACAGCATATAATCAGGATTCAAAATAGGCCATTAGTTCGCTGACAATAGAAGGTCCGTCAGTGTATTGAGCGAGTTTTTCTTTCGCCCGATCGCCCAATCGCTTTTTTAAAGATGGATCCTGCTGTAAGCGAAGGATGGCATCTGCCATTGCTTCGAGATCCAGGTAGGGCACTGTGATGCCTGCATCGTTATCCGTAAATTCGGGGATTCCTCCGGCCTGTTCAAAACATAG
>PLXD01000407.1 GCA_003151295.1 Chitinophagaceae bacterium
GTAGACTGGAGTTCACCCCAGGAGAGTATAGCACCCTGAAACTGGAGGACCCGGAAAACGATAGAAAAGAAAAAGCTGAAAAAAGGAGATCTCTTACCGAATCCTCCCACAGGGCGCAGGCTCCGCAGGGAAATAAGGGCAGGCAGGTGCTTCTGCTGATTGCCATTATAGGCGGAATCGTGATCATCGGTTGGGGTGGCTATACCCTGTATAAGAAGAATACCGTTCCTGAACCCGTCGATATCGCCGTTCCTCTAAAATCCGAACCCGCTGCCGCCCCTCCTCCCAAGACGGATAGCCAGTCGGTGGCTGCCAACCAGCCGGTAAGCACTCAGGCCAGAAAGCCCGATAGCATTACCACGACTTTGGCAGTCCCGGCGAACAGCAACCTTTACAAATTTATCATCCTGCGAACGGCCAATAAGTTCAGGGCCCTGAAACGTTATAACCAGCTGCTGTCTTTCGATCTGAATATAAAAATGGATACGAAGGATTCCTCTTTTTTTAAACTGTATTTCCCCATCGCTGCCGCTACCCGGGATACGATGCATATAAAAGATTCGCTGGCAACGTATTATGGCAGCAGAGTATCTATTGAACGTTAATACGCTGATGGACGCTAATTGAACGCGAATTCAGCGAACGGGCACAGTGAACATATATATACGTCCTGAACCCCTATCCTAAACATAAATAATTTATGAGACCGGAGGAATTGGCCACGCGACCGGCCATTTTCCACTAGTATTTATTTCCTTCTTGAAAAAGAGCAATTTTCGGCTTTTCACCGTATTGCCTCCGATGAGATATGGCATTTCTATTTCGGAGATCCTTTGTTCATCTATGAAATTGATGGTAATGGCCTGTTGCAGACCCACCGGCTGGGTACCCATGCCGACCAGGGCGAGGTATTTCAGGCGGTCATCAGGGCCGGTAACTGGTTCGCCTCGGGCCTGCCGAAGGAAGCGAATATTTCCTGGCTGGTTGTACGGTAGCTCCGGGTTTTGATTTTGCCGATTTTACGCTCGCCGACCGGGATACCCTCATTGCAGAATACCCTCATCATGAAGACCTGATACGCGGGTTTACCCGTTGATCTGCCGAATTATTTTACAGTCTCATTATCTTATTGCTATTCCATCTTATTTCTCCTCAGGGATTGTATAGCCCCGTCCGGGATTGACGGGTCACCCTATTTAGGCCGGTTCTGCTTTTTGAAGTACCCATACAACGGAATCCCGGCAGCCGTGAGGACCAATCCAAACACCGAATTGATGACCGGTGACAAGCCCTTGTTATAATCGGAGATATCACCGTATAGGGTAGTGGCGAGATAAAACAGGGTAAAGACTATAAAAATGATAGGGATCAGTGGATATGGCTTTACTTTATATGGACGGTATGCCCCCGGCATTTTTTTCCTCAGCGTGAAAATACTGATTGCAGTCAGCCCATAAAACACCCAGGACATAAAAATGAACATATCCGCAAGCGCGTCAAACGATCCGCTGATTACAAACAGGCTGCTCCAAACGCCCATTACAATGATCGAATTACCCGGGGTATTAAACCGCCGGTGTACCCGCCCCGCCCAGGAGAAAAAAGTTCCGTCTTCTCCCATCGCAAAAACGATCCACGCATTGGTCAGCAGGTTGACATTCGTCGCACCGAACGTTGAAATAATGATGAGCAGGGCAATAATCCTGCCGCCCGATACGCCCATTATTTTTTCCGCGGCTACGGAGGCCACCAAAGGAGATGCGGCCATTTTGTCCATGGGCAATACATACATGTATGCGAGATTGATAAGAACATAGATCGTTATGCACGCACATATCCCGATCACCAGGCTTTTGCTGAGATTCTTATGCGGGTCTTTGATCTCACCCGCTACCATGTTCACATTCACCCAGCCATCATAGGAAGCAAAGGCCCCGGTCGTAGCAGCCATGAATGCTGCAAACAGGGACCAGCCCGATAAATGAAATTGAGATGAATCGGTGAAAAAGTTCTTTACCGAGCCGGAGCCGGAAAAAAGGATACCGAATATCATCAGGACAAGGGCCGCGGTTTTTACCAGGGTGGCGATTAATTGAATGGCATTGCCCGAGCGGACGCTGATATAATTGACAAGGGTCAATCCGCCAATGATTGATATGGCGAGCATTTTTACACCGAAATTCTGCAGCGGGAAGATATCTCCTACGAATGTGATATGCAGTTTGATAGCGTGTTCCGTTACCGGGTCAAAACGCGGAAGGTGATAAAAATAACCGGAATACTCTGCGAATACGAAAGCGACCGATGCTATCCCTGCCGTATTGATGACGGCGATGGTCGACCAGCCATATAAGAATGCGATAAAATTGCCATAGGTCTTTTGAAGGTATATGTATTGCCCGCCTGTTTCCGGAAATAGGGATCCCAATTCCGCGAAGATCATTCCCCCGAACAAAGAGATAATGCCTGCGATGCGCCATACGGCGATGAGCAAAGGCGGGGATCCCAACTGCCCGGCCATCGTAGCCGGTTTCATAAAAATACTGGAGCCGATGACGCTGCCTATGACAATGGAGATGGCCGACCAAAGGCCGATGTTTTTTTTGAGTGGGTCCATTAGATCAGGATGACCTTAGCTTTTTGAATATTTACCCCATCATCTCCGCGATGATCCGATGAAAATGGTGGGTTCCCTGTTCACGGGTGACCGAATAGCGACCATGCCTGTAGAAGCGGGAACGAATGCCTTTTTGCACGTTCTCCACCACTTCCTCATCTTCCTTTTCAACCTGCCCGAGATCCGAACCCGCGCCTGAACCATACCTGGAAGGATCCAATACATAGGTCAGGAATTCCACTTTCGTTTCCCTGATGCTTATGGGATGGACGATATTCACGGACAGGCCCCAGGGATAGAAATTAAACATCATATTCGGGAATACAAAGAAATAGTACGCGGCGACTGTCCTGCCATAATCCTGGGAAGACGGGGGAAGGTCAAAACAATCCTCCTTGTCCCTGGCGATGCCCAGTTGCAGGTTGGAATAGCCGAATAGCTCCGTCGTATAGTTGCCGAAGTCGATGACGGTGTTGAGACCGGCATGGACAAAAGGTATATGGAAACCTTCCAGGTAATTTTCACAATAGAGAGCCCAATGGGATTTCACCGTAAACTGCGTGGACAGGTCGGGGCGAAAAAGAAAATCTTTTAGCGGCAGCCACCCTACCCTTGCAGCCATGTCCCCGAGAAAAGCGGCAGGGACCGTGGCTTGGGCTGGGGGTGAGCCCGGGCCACCGCCTAACGAAGTAAACAACCAATTCCCCCATTGGAACAGGGGCAGTTGGTGCAGATCATCCGCGTCCGAAGGGAAATCCACGACTTCCTTAAATTCGGGCATGGACTGGAATTTGCCATCCAACCGAAATTGCCGGCCGTGATAGCGGCAACGCAGGTGCGGAACCTTACAGGGTCCTTCCGCGATGAGATTCCCCCGATGGGTGCAGACATTGGAAAGCAGGTGTACCTGTTGTTCCTTATCCCTTGTCAATACGAGTGGCTCGTCGAGAAATTGTTCCAGGAGGGTAAAAGGATAAAGGTCGCCGGTCTCAGCAACAAGACCCGTATGCCCGATGAATTGCCAGGAGGACGCGAACAATCTTTGTTTACA
>PLXD01000578.1 GCA_003151295.1 Chitinophagaceae bacterium
GCTTTTGTAATTGGGTTCGGTGTTCGATCAACTCCCTTTTCAGATCCAGGATGGCTTCTATCGGGATGGAAATTTTGCCCGGGATCTCCCGGATATCCATTTGTAGGGTCTGTCCCTGATCATAAATTTGATTCAGGCCGTCCCGGTAGTCGGGTAGCTTTTCGAGCAATTCCTTGATTTTGTCCAATTTCTTTTCTGCATCGCCCGTCATGTCGATCAGGGAATCCAGTAATAGCTCTAGTGTCATTTTAGGTTCCATTTTTTGAGGTTTGTTAGAAATGATGTCTCATCCGGTGAGACCTGGTTTGCGACTGTCTTTGGCGCTCCAAATCCTCCCGCTCCAATTTTTGCTGTAGGATTTGCTTTTGCCGCAAGGCCAGCGTTCGTTCCAGGTTCTTACAGGAGAATTCCCGGTCGACCTGGCTGCCCTTAAAACATTCTTTGTTGATCCTAAAGCTGACGCCCTGCCGCTCCCGGGTCTCGCTATCATACCGGAACCGGGTATCGATACCGCGAATGAGCAGCCTTTTTTCTAATTCCTCCCAGCTGTCGCACTTTGGCAATTCCTGGGAAATGGACTGGTAAACCTGGTAGCGCCGGGCCTCCGATTCATTGAGGGCTTCCAGGTGCGTGAGGGCCAGGTTCTTTTTGAGGACCTGCACGAGTCTGAATTCCTGGGTAAGATTTTGTGACACCTTTTTGGCCCGGAGACCCTGCCAGTTTTCCCGGATGGACTTACCGTCACAGTCTACCCGGTTGGCGATAAGGTGCAGATGAAGGTGGTTTTTATCGATGTGTTTGGCGATCACATATTGAGTATGGTCCATCCCGATCTGCTGCAAATATTTCTCGGCGATCTCGACCATTTTGGCGTTTTCCAGCTTCTCGCCGGGATAAAAACTCAGGACGCTGTGGAAGACGGCCTGGTGTTTTTGGGGGCGCAATTGCCGCTGACTTTCGAAATCGGCGCTCATTAATCTGTAGTCATGGCCTCGTACCCCCTCGACTTTTAGGACCTCCGCCCGCCGGATATCCTGGCACACGTAGCGGCAGCAGTGATAGAAAGATTTGGCGGCCGGCATCACTTTACTGATCATGTTTTAGCTGTTGTAAGATTTCATCGATCTTGTTTCGGGTGGCTTCAAAATGGAGCATGATTTTCATCATGCCCTCCTGCTGGGCTCGCCTGGCCAGGTCGTTCACGGTGTTGGATAGGTCGATCAGTTGGCTGACAATTTGCCGGTCTTCGTCGCTGAGCCGCGGGGTAACGGAGCCATGCAATGCTACCTGCCGGATATAGGTGGTCATGTTCATCCCGGTCCGGCGGGCCTTTTGGAAGATGATAAAACGCTCGGCTTTGGTTAGCCGGATGCCGGTCGTATTCTCGCGTTTGTGCATTTGCTGGGGCCGGCCTGGTGCTTTTTTATTAGTTGATGACATGGGTAATGTTTTAGAAGCTGGTGAAAAGAGTGAAATACATTTGCCCGTTTTCGCGCTGCGGTATCACCGCTCGCTATAAGGGGTTTTCAAGGGTCCGGGGATCTTTTAAGTGGCTTTTGCTCGTGTCCTGGATGCATAAGCCATTCGTTGAGATCTTTGTAGTGGTGATAGAGGTCGCTACAATCTTTGTAACGCATATGCAGGCTCCGGGCATCATCCGTTTTCTTGCGGCCGGCATCGTCCCGGTCAAGGAAAAGATGCACGGCCGCATAGTTGTCCATGATCTGAACCGCCTTTTCAAAGTAGGCCAGCGTATTTAGGATCAGAAAATTTGTCAGGGGCTGCGGTTGGTTCCGGTGGATGGTCTCGTAGGAAAGGAAGTCGAAAAATCCTTCAAAGACGGTCAGGATCCTGGCGCCGTTATTAACCAGGGTCAAGTCTTTAGGAGAGCTGCTGCCCTTAAAAAATTCATTGCGTAACTCGTATCCCCCGACCCTGTTCTGAAATCCGATGGCGGTATATCGCTTGTCCCGGATCTCGAATTCTACCTCCCGGCAATACTTGTCAGCAATCTCCAGGGGTATCCGTCGCTGTTGGAGATATACCATCAGTCTCCAGGCTTGAATAGGTTTTGCATTTAGGACGTGGAGGGATCTCTTTACAAGATCACGATTCCCTGATAAGGGAGCATCGTGATTTTGTAAAGGCAACTGACCTGAAAGGATCTTCAGCAGTTCGGAGATAGGGCATTGGTGGAATAGAATACCAAAATCTACCAAGTTTCCACCATTGCCCGTACCATGATCATACCAGACGTTTGCGTGTCGGTTGACCTTAAAAGAGGGCTCACTCTCATTGCGGAAAGGTGACACATACCAGTAGTCATTGCCCCTGATTTTCCGGGGTTCGTACCCCAGGCTGGCCAGGTACCCAACCATATCTATTTGCCGGGCCTGCTGGCAGGTAAAAACGGAAGTGTTCATATAAAATAATTTAGTCGTCGAATAATGATGGTTAAAGAAAGCTTATGAAAAGAAAAATCCTTGATGGCCGGCGGTTGATTTCCCGTAGTATGTTCATCCTGAATACCTTCTCCTTTTCAAATGCACATACCAGATCGTACCGGGAGACAGGGCTTCGTTTATTGATGAGCCGATGAGAAACCTTCACAACCTTATATTTTTTAACAAATTAAGTACTCATCAAGAGCTCATCATGGCTAACGGGCTTGATGGCTTTCCTCATCAGGCTCATCGTCCCTCATCAAGGAATCCGGCCCTTTGATGAGCGATCAAACCGGCCACCAGACTGCGGGGAAGAGTGTCTTCACCCCACCCCATCAAACTATTAGCCGTTTTGAACCTGTCAATGCCGGAAAACTCAACTACTCTCCTCAAACTTTTGCTTCATCCAGGCCTGGGTGACCGTGTAATACCTGCCAGTAAAATGTGCGGCTACCAGTTCACTGTGATTGTTGTACATGTACGTCTGATAGTTCAGGCTGTTGGGTGCCGGTTCCAATCGCCATTCCTGCTGCATTACCTGGGAGATCTGTTGCCGGGAGATCCGGGGGGTATTCTTTTTCAGAAGCTCCAGCATGTCCTTGTTGCTGAAGTAAAGGGTCTCAGCGCCGGTGGCCTCGAAGATCTCTTTGAGGATCAAAAGCATCTCCGTCTCTACTTTGTTGCGGTTGTTCCGGATCACACGAATCAGGGCCTCCGTGCGGACCTGTCTTTCTGCAAACCACATCCGGGAAAGCGCTTTCGGCGTGGACAGCGATCTTTGCAGAAGCCAGAATAGGAATTGCGGGATCTCCGCTTGCATCTCTTGCAGGAGGCTAACATTTTCGACGATCAGGACGGGGATCTTCCGGATCCAATACCGGGTCTCGGTGGGATCGATGACGATGAAGTTCTCTTCGTTGTTGGAGCAAAGGATGAATTTGCCGAAGAACTCCGTTTCCAGCCTGTCCTTCCCTTTGGCCTCGATCTTGGAGGTTCTGGCGGTGCTGAGGTTCTTGATCTTTTCGGAATCCTCCCTCCTATCCAGCAAGACTTCATCCACGGCAATGAGCAGCATGTTCATCCAGTCGGCGTTGAAGGGTGACCGGAAATCGCTGTTGCCGTTAAAGGTCATGTTCTTGCCAAAGATGAGTTTGAGCAGGTTGAGAAAAGTCGTCTTACCCGTTTTCCGCTCTTTCGATACCAGGCAAAGCACCGGTAGTTTTTGGGTAGGCATGCTATACATCAGGCTGATGTAGTCCAGGCCCAGTTCAAATTGCTCGCCGAAGATGTGCCTGAAAAAACGCAGGATGGCATTGCAGGCACCCGGCGCCGGCTTCCACTCCAGCGGATGGTAGAGATTGTAAAAGTTGCCGATGGTCTCCCGGTATTCCAGGTGCTGCGGCACGCAACAGAATCCGTCGAACCGGCGGATCTTTTTGATCAGCACCCGGGTGAGATCCATTTTGAGCATCTCCGAAGACCAGAGGATCCACCCTTCGGCAAAAGCTCCCTGCACGGTTGGCCGCAAGCATTTTTTGTAGTACCCCGTCTGTACCCGGATATAACTTTGGGGATCGTTAAGGGGATAGCTCTGATGGCGCATAGTACCTCCTTATTTTAGACGGTTGTGATTCATGGATGCGATCACTTCAGACCGCTTGAAGTATACCCTGCCGTTTAACCGCAGATAGGGCAGGCCCTTTTTCATCCAATCCGTGAGCGTTACCAGGGAAATGCCCAGTTCGGCAGCAATCTGCTGCCGGCTGAGTAGCGGTTCTTCCGGGGTCATTTTCGGCTGCACGCCGGCTGATCCCTGGAGTTCTTCCCGGATAGATTCTTTGAGAATTCGCTTGATGTCTTCTTCCTGTAAAATGATGATGTTGGTCATAATGATTAAATTTTGACCAAATGTGAAGGGTTTGAACCAGGATGACAAGGAGGGATTGGGGAGGGAAATAATCGTGTTGCAATTAGCTGACTAATACCTAACTATAGAATTGAATTCGAAAAATATATACACGCTCGTAAGCGTAAGCATTCGGATGATTGCAATAGAAGGCTGGTTCAGTGAAAATAACGTCTTATTAATAAACAACATGGGGGAAAACACCTTTTTTGATCACTATCGCGGCTAACCGCATGCCGATCAAAACTGTCATGAATGGATAGCATAATATCAGCAGGAAAATTGATAAAGAAGAACGGGAACCGATCACTTTATATTTATAAATCCTACAAGTCAAAAAATGAAGCAGGATAGCGATTTCTCGCCAATAAAAAAACGTGAAAATCACCCGTTTTTACACCCTATAGGTCAGGCAGACGTTTTAAAGAAATCGACACTCTGTCATATTGAATAAAGCTAAACACCTATATATCAGTATCTTTTAATAAATTCACGTCTGAATCATAACCCCAGTATTCATTTAACCGCATATACCCCCTCCCGATGCTTGATACCATCCTATCCAAGCTTGAAGCCTCCCGACAGGAACTCCTTGACCTGGGTCTACGAAACTCCCTCCTTAATTATAAGCTGCTCGCAGGAAAAGGGCTACAGATCGTAGAGGAACAATCGGAGATCATCTTTAATATACTNNTGCCAGGGATCTCGCGGCCGAAGCTGTCAGTGCCAGGGAACGGGAAGAACTTGCTAATGATACCAAGCTCCAAACGAACGAGACGGCCGTCTCTCTTACCAACAGACTGCTCAAAACGTTTTACGCCGCGAGAATCGTTATTGAAGAACAGGGTGTCAATACCCTCTATCTTGCCCTGGGCATGTTGCGCTGGTTTGAATCGGAGGATAGCAAGGAAGCCCACCTGGCCCCGCTCATTCTTATCCCGGTCGCCCTGGAACGCACCAATGTGCGGGAGAAAATGAAGGTTAAATATAACGAGGAAGAAATCAGCGAAAACATTTCGCTGAAAGCTAAGATGAAACAGGATTTCGGGATTCTAATCCCGCCGATAGAAAGTACAGACGACCTGGATGCAAACGACTACTTCCGCCAGGTTACCGAGGCTATTTCCGGGCAAACCAGGTGGATAGTGGAGCCTAACAATATCCAACTCGGTTTTTTTTCATTCAACAAATTTCTCATCTACACGGATCTTGATAACAATAAGTGGCCGACAGGTAAAAAACCCATAGAACACCCCTTGCTGCAAAGTCTTTATCTATACGGCTTCCGGGATACGCCATCCTCTGTCTCCGAAGACACTTTTATTGACACGGAAACAAATGCCGGAGACTTTTTCCAGGTCATCGACGCGGACAGCTCACAAATAATGACCATGATCGCCGTACGGGAAGGCAAAAACCTACTGATCCAGGGCCCTCCCGGTACCGGGAAATCCCAGACGATTACAAATCTGATCGNNGACGGTGCTGTTCGTCGCCGAGAAGATGGCCGCCCTCGACGTCGTCAAGAGAAAACTTGATAGTATAGGCCTCGGGGAGACCTGCCTTGAACTCCATAGTCACAAAACCAACAAAAAAGAACTCCACGCAGAACTTATCCGGATTATGACCCTTGGAAGGCCAAGTGAAAGCAACATATTTCTCAACAAGTCCATCCTCGAACAAAATAGATCAGAACTCAACGACTATTGCATCGCCATTAATACGATCGCCTCCAAGAGCCATCTCACGATTCAGCAAATCATCGGCCGTCTCCTGATAATCGATGCCATAAGAAACGACTTGCTTCTTCCAAGGATAAATGAAGCCATTCTTAGCACCTGGGAAAGTGGAACAATCCATTTTGCCGAAGCATTTGCAGAAAGGGTGCAGGCAAGACTCGAAACAACCGGTGTTCCCGACCAACTTATCTTTTGGGGGACCGGGCTTACGGTAGTCCTGCCTTCGGAACAGGAAGAGCTGATGATTACCTATCAAAAGGCACGTAATGCTCTCGTCGAGCTTCAGAAGCACGTGGAAGCCGCTTCCCTTTACTTAGGCATTTCTCCCGCGAAGGATAAAGCTGATGCTGATAAATTAATAAACCTGTGCCGCCTTGCGGCAAACGCACCCGACCTTCAAGGCGTTACTCTCCTACACCCTGTCTGGTTAAGCGGCCACGCCATTGATCAGCTACTTGACGTCGGCCATCGGATTGCGAAACTTCAATCTGACTATGAAGACATTTTACTACCGACCGCCTGGCAAGAAGACGTTCTTGAAACACGACGGAGCCTGCTTACATATGGGAATAAATGGTATAAATTTCTAATAAGCGATTATAAAAAGGCTGTTAAACGGGTGGCGGTACTTTGCAAGTCGGCCCCGCCTAAGGAAGATAAACTGAAAGTTCAATACCTCGATGACATTTTGGAGGTTCAGCATCTCAGGCAAATTTTTCAGGAAAATGAACCTTTGGGCAAAAAACTTTTCGGATTACGCTGGCAAAGTATTCGTTCCGATTTCGAAGCCTTCAAAAATGTNNACCTGCGGGAAGTTCATGTAGGCATAAGTAGCCATCAGTACCCACAAGAATTCATGTCTTACCTTACCAGACTCGAAAATCCTACAGAAGCCATTCCCTACGGATTGGCGCTAGCCAAACAGTTGACACTCCAGCAGGAGGCACTTGAAGACGTCCACCGAAGACTTTCCTTCGATGACTGTAAACTTTTCACCGATAAACACCTCCTTGCTCTTCCCTTTGACGAGCAGATCAACCTTCTCTCCAAGTGGATA
>PLXD01000592.1 GCA_003151295.1 Chitinophagaceae bacterium
CGCCTGCCGGTTTTCCCTGGTCCCCGTGTCCGCCTGCAACCCCTTCACTGCCCCCAGGTTTATAATCATCTGCGTCATTGCCTCCGGTTCCATTGCCGTTGGTGCCATGGAAAAGGGCCTTGGGCCTCGGTTTGACAGGAGCAGGAGGTGTCTCCGTCTTAACGACTTTTACAGGCCTGGCCTTCACGACTTCCTTATCGGGTATTTTTGTCGCATCGGGTTTGGTGATAGCAGGCTTTTTAATGACGGGTGCGTCTTCCGTCTGTTTGTCGTCGGTTTCCACGTCCTTGGCCGGTTCCTTCGCTATTACGGCTTTACTGGGAGCGGTATATTTTTGCTCGTCACGGGCGGCAGGCTTGCCGGGCAGGTAAGGCTGGTCAGTTCCCATCCCCTGATCGCTGTTACCGAGGTTCACTTCGATGCCGTCTTCCACCACAGGAGGAGGTTGCGCAGGCTGAGTCCAGCTTATATAAAAAAAGACGATCAGCAGCAATGCACAGACCAATAGCGTATAGCCGGAAGCCTTTATATTTTTCTGTGATTCGAAGTTATCTGCCATAGTTTTCCCTCATATTAGCCGGGGTCTGCACACGAATTTAATACTTATATGCTTATATATATGTATAAATTAGATGCTAATTGTCCGGCGGCCGGTTTGAAAAATGTTAATTTTTCCTGTTGTCGTCGTTTTCCGCTGTTGTCATCCTATTCGGTGGTAGATGAAATCCGGCATCCATTTGGCGAGCTTGGCGATCAGCCACCATCTCCGGGTGATATAGACCCGCCATTTTTTCTTTTCCAGTGCCCGGAAGATTTGACTGGCTGCTTTGGCCGGAGAGGATACCCAGAATTTCTTGTCCGCCTTGGCCCTTTTAGTGTCGACAAATCCCGGCTGTATATCCGTGATATGAATACCCGTCAGCTTCATGACTTTCGTCTTGATATGCAATCCTTCGAAGTAGACGCTTTGGAAGGCTTTGCTGGCGCTATAGGCCGGTGCCATGCCGTTGCCACGTATGGAAGCGATGGAAGAGGTCGTGGCGAGGTGGCCATGCCCTTGCCGCACGAAATAATTGAAAGTATAATTGACGATCTCGATAAACCCATTGACATTGGTGTCCACCGTAGTCTTATCGATTCCCCAGTCCAGGTCCTTGTGCGTATCCCCATAACCCGCGTTATAGATCAGCAGGTCCAGGCCGCCGAGTTTGTGGATCAGGGATTCCAGGTGGACGATATTGCCGTTACCGGTTACATCGAAGCATTCGGTGACGAACTGATTGGGATACTCTAACTGGAGCAGGTATAACAAGTCTTGCCTGCGGCCGGTAACCCCTACAAAATGACCCGCTCCGGCATACAGCCTTGCCAATTCTTTCCCGATCCCGGAACTGGCGCCGATGATGATGATCTTTTTCATGGGATACAAAATAAGACTAATGAGTTTAAAATGCTAATATGTTTAATGGGCAAAATCCAGTTCATAAACCCCTTTGATTCTCTCCATCGGGGGGTTAAAATAGCCGAATTTCACCTTCGGGAATTCCTCATGGACCAGCTCCATGAGTTGCTTCACCCCGATAAAGTCTCCCGTATCCGTGACGCCTATCCGCCCGAGATACCAGTCGGGATCGATATTGAAATTGCGCCATTGGATCATCGTAAGATCCGTTTCGCGGATCAGTTTACGCAGCGCCTCATATTCCTCTACAGTGTCGGTCATCCCCGGAAATACAAAGTAATTGATGGAGGCCCAACCTCCATGGTTGCGCACCACTTTTAGGCTTTCGACGATATCTTCAAAACGATAGTTATTTGGCCGGTAGTAGGCTTCATAGATGTTGCGGCGGGCGGAATTGGTGCTTACACGTATCGAATTCAGCCCGGCTTCGCAAAGTGCCTTCACGGCGGCCGGCTTACTTCCGTTGGTATTGATATTGATACTTCCCCGGGAAGTATGTTTGCGCATCTGGAGTATGGCCTCCCGGATGGTCTCCCACATCAGCAAGGGTTCGCCCTCGCAGCCCTGTCCGAAGCTTACGATTGGGTAGGGCGCCGTCTGCAGATGCGGGACGGTGAATTCGACGATCTCTTCGGCAAGAGGCTTAAAAGTGAGCCTGTCCTGGGTGGAAGTGATGGTTTCTTCCTGCGGTTGGAAAGAGATGCAACCCAGGCAATTGGCGTTGCATGCCGGGGAAGTAGGGACCGGGCATTCCCATCTTCCCATAAAAAAGTTCCTGGCGGCGGGGCAATGATAGGTGAGGCAGCAATTGTCCGCGAGGTGTTTTACCAGCCGGTTTTGAGGGAAGGCTTTCAGATAATGATCCACCCCCTGGTTGATCTTTTCCCAATCGTAGCCTTTTCCTTCCTGCCGGACATCCTGTTCTATCCGGACTGCGGGGACATAGAATTTGTCATCATGCCAGCCGGCAGCCGTATAACAGAAAAGGGGCAGGATCGGGGCGTCTTTCCCGGTCTCATAGGCGGAAAGGTATAAGCCTGTATGGGCGGGCGGGATAAAAGCGGCTACGGCCCAGCCTTTCTCACACAAGCGCATTTCCCCGCTCATCGTGTCGATGCCGATACCGCGGCGTCCGGGTAATTCGTACAGGGTGCCCCCATCGGGCAGTTCGATCCAGTCCTCTACCGGAACGGGGAGGGCATCCCAGCCACTCCGGCCGGTAACAAACAAAGAAGTGTCTTCAAATATATTCCCTTTCCCATCTGAGTAAAGAATATGGGGTGATTGTTGCAGCGGCATATTAAAATCTTTTGCGAATTGCCAATGGCCTGCTGTGAATAGTTACTCACAACTGCCAGATCACGACTCACTTTTTAAGTAATGTCTGCAAAATTCGTGAATTTGTTCGAGTTCTTCCGTCTCAAGATTTTTCCGGAGCCCGAAATGAAGGGTTTGGTCCAGGGAGGTCTCTATCCGGATGGAGTCATTATAGGCATCTACCTGGTTAATATTCGACCAGATAAAGAACCGGCTCTCGGGGATCCCGGGAACAGTGACGCCGGTATGGTGAAAGGAAAGACATTCCTCAGAGTCCCGGCTTATTTTATGCTCGCAATAAAGCAGGTAGACATACCCAATACTCAGACACAGGTGGACGATCGCAGAAGGCCATGTGCCCCCTGAAAACTGTATAGCGCTGATACCCAGGAAGAATAGGATCTCTACCAGGCGGAAAAAGAGGTTTACCCGCGGAAGCTGCTCCAGCAAATTCCTGCCTGCCAGGACCAGGATAAAGATATCCAGGGATATGAGTAACTGGCACCAGAAATATAGGGGAGTAGATTCGGGTTGATGGAAATGGCTGATGGCGTGTGTCAGGATCAGCAGCCCGGCTGCGATATGCAGCCAACTGCCTGCGCGTTTCAGTTTTTCGAACGCGGGATGAACGATGGGAAGCGACAATGAGTTCATACAGCAGACATTTTAGCTGTGATGCTCATTCAACGAAATTCCATAAAAAAGGGAAAAAAAAGGATCTTAATTTGCCGGACTGCTATTCTTGCCCATTCCGGCCTGCAATAACTGCTTCCGGCAATATTCATTAAACTCATCCTCGTCGGCATCCTCTTC
>PLXD01000169.1 GCA_003151295.1 Chitinophagaceae bacterium
GGTTGAACGGAGTGGGCACCAAGGCAGTAAATGCGCTCAGTCAATTTTTTAAGGTGACCGCCTTCCGTGAAGGCAGGGAAAAAACAGCCGAATTTGCAAAGGGCATCCTGGTAAAAGAGCATAAGGAGGCGAAGACGGACGAGCCGAATGGAACCCTGGTCACTTTTATTCCCGAANNTATCTGAATGCCGGACTTATTATCAATTTCAACGGAAAGAAATATGTTTCGAAGAACGGCTTGCTGGATCTGCTTCAGCGCCGTACCAATGAAGATGAGCTACGGTATCCCATCATCCACCTGAAGGGAGAGGATATGGAGACGGCGATCGCACATAATGGCGATTATGGGGAAGAGATCATGAGTTTTGTGAACGGCCAGTATACGACCCAGGGGGGAACCCACCAGCAGGCTTTCCGGGAGATGTTCGTAAAAGTGATCCGTGAATTTTATAAAANNGCCAGCACACCACCATGGGCGGGACCCACCAGGCGGCCTTCCGCGAGGCGGTGGTCGACACCCTGCGCAACTTTTACAAGAAGGACTTCGACGCCGCCGACGTCCGCCAGTCGATCGTGGCGGCGGTGGCGATCCGGGTGATCGAGCCGGTCTTCGAGTCCCAGACCAAGACCAAGCTGGGCAGCCAGTATATGTCGGAAGGGGGCACCAGCATGAAGAATTTCGTGTATGATTTCCTGGCCAAAGAGCTGGACAATTATCTCCATAAGAACCCTTCCACCGCCGAATCCCTGAAAAAAAGGATCGAGCAAAGCGAAAGGGAACGCAAAGAGCTGGCCGGCATTAAAAAATTGGCTAACGAAAGAGCCAAAAAGGCCAATCTGCATAATCGTAAACTGCGCGACTGCCGCTTTCATCTGAATGACGAAGCGACCGGAAAGGACAAGGATGCGATCCTGGAAAAACAAAAGGAGAGTACCGTTTTTATCACGGAAGGCGATTCAGCGAGCGGTTCCATCACAAAGGCCAGGGACGTCGAGAGGCAGGCTGTATTCAGTCTGCGTGGAAAACCCCTGAACTGTTTTGGCCTTACCAAAAAAGTGGTATATGAGAACGAGGAGTTCAACCTCTTGCAGCACGCGCTGAATGTGGAAGACGGGATCGAGGGATTACGATATAATAATATCGTCATTGCCACGGATGCCGATGTGGATGGAATGCATATCCGCCTGCTGCTGATGACTTTTTTCCTGCAATTTTTCCCCGACCTGGTAAAGAATGGTCATGTATATGTCCTGGAAACGCCATTATTTCGCGTGCGTAACAAGCAGGAGACGATCTATTGTTACGATGAGATGGAAAAACAGGCGGCAGTCAAAAAGCTGGGTAACAAACCGGAGATCACACGATTCAAAGGGTTGGGTGAGATCTCTCCGGAAGAATTCGCACGGTTCATAGGGTCCGACATGCGGAAAGAGCCCGTGATGGTCATGCCTGAAACGCATATCCAGCAGATACTGGAATACTATATGGGTAAGAACACCCAGGAGCGCCAGGAATTCATCATCAATAACCTGCGGGTGGAGCAGGACCTGGTGGATGATGTAAAAGATGTGAAAGAAGTGAAGGAAGAGAAATAGTCGGGTGAAGCGACTTCAGTAAAGAAAACCAAAAATAAATAAATCTGACGACATTATGATCCATGTTGTTTTTCAAGCCAATGATGCAGAAGCCTTAAAAAAATCTTTCGAGCTGGACGACTCAATGCAGGGTGACGTGATCCGGATAGCGGACGATTTCGCGGCCGGCCCTCTGAAAGATATCTATTCCCCGCAAGGTATCGAATCACGTAAACAATGGTGGAGAGAGGTGCTGGCAGGCGGAGATTACAATGGTCTTGTAGATAGCGCTTCCGCCACGGACGATAATAAGACCGTTGCAGACCTGGCCGAAAGGCTCCGGGAGGATCCGAAAGAAGTTTGCTGGATCTGGGCCGCACAGAACAAGCACGATGTATGCGGCTATTACTGGCTCATGAGCCAGCTGAGGGATTTCCAGGGTAGGATATTCATCCTTTATCTTAATAATCTGCCTTTTATCAATGAGAAAGGCCAGCTCTTTTACCCGGTCAATCTCCATGATATACCTGCAAAAGAATTCCTGAAGGCGCGCAAACTGGCCAGGCCGGTCACCCTCAGCGAATTTGAGATCGACCCGGATGAATGGTACAAACTCAGCAACGACGAAAAAGGCGTTCGCATATTGGAGGGAGGCAAGAAGCTGGCCTCATTCGATTATAATTACTATGACGAAGATCTGAAGAAGTTTATCACCGGTGACTGGGTGAAGGCCAGTAAACTCATCCATCAATTCCTTACCCGATCTAAAAATACGGCCGGCGATGCCTACCTGTTGTGGAGGCTGAAGCTGCTTATTCAGGCCGGCCAGATCGATGCACAGGGAGAGCTGAAGGGGATGAAGGATTTTGAGATCAAATCGAAGACCGCACAAGTCGTCAACGATTCAATATCCGCATAAAATAGGGCCAAACCTATTTCTATTCGCGACTATTCGTATTTATTCGTGTTTACCTATTCGTGACTATTCGTGTTTATTCGTATTTATATATTCGTGTTCCTGGTGATATCCTCTTGCAGGGTACTTGCACAGACCATTCCGGAAACGGTGGATGAGCTGCTGAAAGCGTATTCGGGACAGCGTTCCTTTAATGGCGTTGCGCTGGTAGCCAGCAAGGGGACGATCCTCTTGGAAAAAGGATATGGCCTGCAGGATGTGAAGAAGGGGTCGGCCAATACGGTCAATACCATTTTCCAGGTGGGTGCACTCACCAAGCAGTTCACGGCGGCCATCATCCTGCAGTTACAAGATGAAAATAAATTATCCGTACAAGACAAATTGTCTAAATACATTCCCGGTTATCCTGACGGGGACAAGATCACCCTTGAAAACCTGCTTACGCATACTTCGGGTATATTTAATTATACAAAGGATGAGCTCTTCATGCGCACGGAAGCCGCCAGGCCTATCTCATTAGATAGCCTGATCGCCCGTTTTAAGGACAAACCGTTGGATTTTCAGCCCGGCGCCACATTCAGTTATAGCAGTTCAGGGTATATTTTGCTGGGAGCCGTTATCGAAAGGATTACAGGCAGGTCCTATTTCCAGGCGGTGAGGCAACAGATCCTGCTCCCCCTGAAAATGGATCATTCGGGTTTCGACTTCCGTTCGTTGAAAAGCGCAAACAAGGCTACCGGTTATCTGAAACTGAATGCTAAATTCAATGAGCCGGCAGCAATCGTCGATTCTTCCGTATCTTATGCGGCCGGAGCTTTTTACTCAACTGCCGGCGACCTGTATAAATGGGATCGCAGTTTAAATAGTCATAGAATACTTAGCGAACCCTCGTTGAAGCAAGCTTTTACGCCTCATCAATCGAAATATGGATATGGATGGTATATCGATTCCTCTTATGGAAAAAAGGTGATGATTCATAGTGGGGAGATTTCCGGCTTTTCCAGCTTTATGGCTCATATACCCTCCGGGGAAACCTGTATTATCCTGCTCGACAATACCGGAGCGCCGGCCCTGGCAAGAATAGGAGAGAATATCAATTCGATCCTGAATGACCAGCCTTATGATTTCCCCCAGCCAAGGGAAGAAAAAGTGTTGGACAGCGCCACGCTTAGTCAATATACCGGTGATTACCGGTTCTCGCCGGAGTTCATCATAACCATTACCCTGGAAAATGGAGAATTGATCGCGCAGGCTACCGGGCAGGGTAAGAGTGAAATGTTTGCGGAGAAGGATAATCTCTTTTTCTTAAAGCTGGTGGACACCGNNGGATGGAATTCATAAAAGGGCCGGCCGGACGGGTTGAGAAGATGATCTTTTATCAGGGCAGCCTGGAGACATCCGGCTTGAAAATAAAATGAAGCAGTAATAAAATAGAAGCGATAAAAGAAAACATTATGGACTATGGTATTGAAATTGGAAGAAGCGGGCATGCGCATGATCGGATATGGCTTAAAATATTTTAAAAGATTTCAGTTCACCCATTTGGGTAAAATCGGAAAAGAATCATGAATATAAAAGCCATTCACCATATTGCCATTATCACCGATAATTATTCCCTGAGCAAGCATTTCTATACGGAGATACTGGGATTTGAGATCCTGCGGGAAGTATACCGGAAAGAGAGGGATTCCTTTAAGCTGGATCTCACTATTAAGGGGCACTACCAGGTCGAACTGTTCTCTTTTCCCGATTTCCGGGAGCGGGGAGCTTACCCGGAGGCCAAGGGACTTCGCCACCTGGCTTTCGCCGTAGAAAACATGGAAGAGTCGGTGGCTGAACTGCGTGTAAAAGGCGTCGAAGTACAGGATATCCGGATCGACGAATGGACAGGTAAAAAATTCACTTTCTTCAACGACCCCAACGGTCAGCCGCTGGAATTGTATGAAGACTGAAGTGAAAAATGTCAGATTGAAAATAGGAAATGAAAATAAAAAATTGAAGGAATTTAAATCGAAATTTCAAAAATAATATAAATGGCCAAGAGTAAAATAGCGGATGATTTTCATGAGAATGTATCCGGTGTGACCGGGCAGTATAAGAGTTGGTTCCTGGATTATGCGTCCTATGTGATCCTGGAAAGAGCCGTTCCGGCCATCGAANNAACCCGTGCAACGCCGTATCCTTCACGCGATGAAGGAAATGGATGATGGCCGTTTTAACAAAGTGGCGAATATTATCGGTCAAAGCATGCAATACCATCCTCATGGGGATGCCAGTATCGGGGAGGCCCTGGTGAATATGGGCCAGAAAGACCTGTTGATCGAGACCCAGGGCAACTGGGGAGATATCCGCACGGGTGACGATGCGGCCGCCTCCCGTTATATAGAGGCCCGCCTGAGCAAGTTTGCCCTGGAAATCGCATTCAATGCCAAGACTACGGAATGGCAACTTAGTTACGACGGCCGTAAGAACGAACCGGTCACCCTTCCCATGAAATTTCCCTTATTGCTCGCCCACGGAGCAGAAGGTATTGCCGTCGGATTGGCTACAAAGATCCTTCCGCATAATTTTTGCGAGTTATGCGATGCGGCCATCAAATATTTGCGGGGAAAGAAGTTCGAGCTGTACCCGGATTTCCAGACGGGCGGCATGATCGACGTGACCAATTACAATGACGGCAGGCGTGGAGGAAAAGTGAGGGTGCGGACCCATATCGAGGAATTGGATAAGAAGACTCTGCTCATCAAAGATGTTCCCTATGGGGTTACCACGACCCAAATGATCGAATCGATCATCAAGGCCAACGAGCAGGGCAAAATAAAGGTCAAAAAAGTGACGGATAATACCGCCGCCGAAGTCGAAATACAAGTTGACCTGGCCCCGGGCATCTCTTCCGATATCACCATCGATGCCCTCTATGCTTTCACTGATTGCGAAGTGAGCATCTCGCCCAATGCCTGCGTGATCACCGCCCAGAAACCCCAGTTCCTGGGCGCCCGTGAGCTGCTGACGATCTCCGTCGACAGGACCAAGGACCTGCTGAAGAAGGAACTGGAGATCAGGCTGGGAGAATTACTGGACAAATGGCATACTACCTCGCTGGAAAAGATATTCTTCGAAGAGAAGATCTATAAGGAGCTGGAAAAAAAGCACGAGACCTGGGAGAAGGTATTAGCCGCCATCGCCAAAGCCTTCGAGCCTTTTCGAAAACAATTGAAAAGAGATATCAGCCGGGAAGACATCGTCAAGCTGACAGAAAAACCGGTCCGTAGGATCTACAAGCTGGATATCGATGAGTTGAACGCCCAGATCAAAGGGCTGGAAGCCGATATCAGGCAGGTGAAGCAAGACCTGAACAACCTGGTGGATTTCACGATCGCCTATTTCGAGAACCTCCTGAAGAAATACGGCAAGGGCCGCGAACGTAAAACGGAGATCCGGCTTTTCGAGTCCATACAGGCCCAACAAGTCGCCATTGCCAATGTGAAGCTGTATGTGAACAAGGCCGAGGGATTCATTGGCACCGGGTTGAAGAAGGACGAATTCATCGCCGACTGTTCGGACCTGGATGATATTATCGCCTTCACCAAGGCTGGTAAGATGAAAGTGGTAAAAGTGGCGGATAAAGCCTTTATCGGTAAGGACATCATACATGTGGCGATCTTCCGGAAAAATGATGAACGCACGACTTATAATATGATCTATTTGGATGGGAAGACCGGTGTCAGCTATGCCAAACGCTTTAACGTGACAGGCGTTACAAGGGACAAGGAATATGATCTCACCAAAGCTGAAGAGAAAAGCCGGGTGCATTATTTCAGCGCTAACCCCCATGGCGAAGCGGAAGTAGTGAAGATTCTGTTAAGCCCCAATAGCCCGGCCCGCATTAAAGAATTTGATTTCTATTTCGAAAGCCTCGAAATAAAAGGCAGGAGCAGCATGGGCAACCAGGTCTCTAAATACGGTATAAAGAATGTCAAATTCAAAGAAGCGGGCAAATCGACGCTGAGCGGCCGGAAAATATGGTTTGACGACACCTTCGGGAGATTGAACACGGAAGGCAAGGGCGAATTCCTCGGGGGCTTTGAAACGGAAGAAAGACTGCTGGTGATCTACAATGACGGCAGTTACGAGATCACGGATACGGAGCTCACCCAGCGTTTCGATGCGGATAAGATCAGCAGCATGGCAAAATTCGATCCTGAACGGATCATAACGGCCATCTACCTGGACAACGAGAAATTACAGTTCAATGTGAAGCGATTCAAGATAGAGACGACCACCCTGCATAATAAGTTCCTGTTCATCAAGGAAGGGGAGGGGAACAGGCTGGAGGCCGTTACGACCCATCCCGAGCCTATTGTCATTGTAAAATCCGGCCGGGGCGCGCAGGCAAAAAGCCAGAAAATAAAGATCGCCGGTTTTGTCGAAGTCATGGGATGGAAGGCGGTGGGCAGCAAATTATTCGACTTCAGCAAGAGCGTCGAAATGGAATGGGGACAGAAGCCCGAAAAAGCAAAAGAGGATAACCAGGGGGATCTTTTTGAATAACTTTTGGGACTAATCAAATCAATGCCTATTAACAACTGACCCATTACCCTAATAGGTTACCGATTCTTACGTCTCAAAAGGATCGATGCATTCTGGGTCAGGCTGCTGCTCATAAATACTTCGTACCTGTTTATGCCGTCGGTAACGACCATTAAAGCCGTGTTGGGCGGGTATTTGCCGAGGTTTTCAGCAAACATGCTGATCTCGTTGACCTCCTTAAGGCTGTCCAGGTGCACGTATATGGTGAGGGCTTTGGCTTCCAATTCCTGGTGCGATAGTATTAATTGGTGATTGAGAAATACGGAAATGCTGTCTCCGTCTATGATCCCGTTGTCGTAGAAGCTGACTCTCACCGAATCAGATTCGACGTCCAGTTCCTTGGTGAGCGTGGTCTTTCTTTTCGCGAAAGATTCGGCGATCTTTTTCGCATCCACTCTTGCCAGTTCGACCGCCCTGGCATTCGCTAATTTCACTTCCTCCTGTGCCTTTGCAGCTGCTGCCGACGCTGACGCCGCCAGGGAGTCCGCGTGAGTCAGGGAGGGCAGGCTTCCGGCTGTTGAATCGGCAACGGCCGTTGACCCGGTCCCAGTTGCGATTGGGTTGTTGACCGTTGCTGTTTTGGCGATGGCTGTCGACGCAATGGAATCAACCCGAACGGTCGCAGGAAAGATGTCTTCTTTTTTCATCGCGGACAGGGTATCCTCTTTTTTCGTTTCGGAACCGTTTACGATAAAGTCATCCGGCTCCGGCTTCCAGATCCTGGCACCGGCTGTGGCTTTTGACAATATGCTGTCCTGTTTCTTATCTCCTT
>PLXD01000323.1 GCA_003151295.1 Chitinophagaceae bacterium
TTTTGGTTATCCTTGGATCGTTATTGATCTTGAAGAATACAGGACCTGCGGCATCGGCGCTATATTGGTTCAGGTGGGAAATCTGTGCCATCTGCGCATCGGCCCCGACCAACATGGTCCTGAATTTATAAAAGTCGAAGATCCGGTAACCCTTGCCCGCCCGTTTGGAAATATATAAAACGGATCCTTTGGACTCAAGCCGGATGGCCAGAGCGATCAGCAGGAATAAGGGGGAAAGTAGCAACAGTGCCAGCGAAGCAACCGCTATATCCAGGGTCCTTTTCAGGAATGAATGGGTGCGCAAGGTGACCGCCTTCATGAACAGGTCGATATGGTTGCGCTCGATGACCATTTCGTTAGCCCTTAATTTCACCTTCCGGAAGAACTGGGTTTTAGCCATCAGGCTGTCCGAATCATGATCTTCTAAAAAAATGATCTCATCGGGCAGTTTATTCTTGCGGTAATGATTAAGCTCTTTTTCCGACAGTCCCATGGCATCCAATACGAAAGGAATAGAGGATAACAGCTGGTGGCTATTGAGGAACTGGTAAAAATTCTTAATGGCGGAAAAGTCGAAATGACCTTCACAGAATATGATCTCGGGGATGACGTTACCCTCTCTTTCGAGACAGCGTTTCAGTTCGAGTTTTGCATTTTCGGGCGTCTGCGAAGCATACCCTCTTTTGAAAACTTTTACCATTTTCTCAATGTTAGCAGGATCATTGCCAATATAAAAGAAGCCGTTGCTGCTATATTCGACTTCCTTCGTCTGTGGGCTGTTATAGTATGATTTTACGGCATACCGCGTAAAATTCCTCGTTCTTAGCGTCGTTTTAGGTAAAATTGTAAAATCCATAACAAAGGTTTAAGTTTCATAAATACGGCAAGAATATCAATCGTTCGGATTAACCGACCTTTACTGAATAAGGATCGGCGAATTTTGCATTCACAAGGGTATCGATCTCATCCAGCAGGTCTACCGGGTTAAACGGTTTTAGAAAATATTTCACGACCTCATATTCCATGCATTTCAATTCCGTCTCTTCTTTTTCAAGCCCCGACAACACAATGACCGGAATGGCCCCATAAATACCGCTGGAAGAGAGCTGCTGGATCAATTCCCAATTTTCCATATCTGGCAACTGNNAACTGGGGATCTACTATAATAAGGTCTGGTAAGTTCTTCTTCGAAAGCCAGTACATAGCCGAACATCCGTCGGGCATCGTGATCATTTGATATTCCTTACCTAGTACGGTTTGCAATAGAAACCGTATTGCCTTACTGTCATCAATTGCTAAAATTTGCTTTTTCATTGGGGAGAATAATTAAGTTTATAAAAACTCAATTTTTCAATAGGGTGCAATGGACGACGGTTCCTAAAAGGCATTGGTATTCAAAATAACGAACTAGCTTCGGGTAAGAAGCATGTTTACGATATGGCTAAGAAATCACTGAGTGTTTATCAGGCAGGTATTGGGGGGAGAATTTCAAGGGATTAGTGGGGTGATAAAGCGATTTCGCTTTTAGTTTTAACCTGGATCTTCAGAGGAATTGAATCTGGCAGGCATCATTCAACCAGGTAAAAGTAATAACATTTTCTCACAAACCAAATATTGACGCCTTATTTTTTTATTACCGACATTTTTTTGTTACCGACACAAAGATGTTCAATTAAAAGGAATAAAAAAATACCCGTTTGGTGGTATTTTTCATACTAATTTACTGCGGGAGGCCTTTTCCCAGAGAACGGATTGCTGTTTTTTGAGAAATCGCCGGAATCCAAGGAAAACGGATACATTCATAAATAGAAAATAATATGGTACAAACAGGGCTTTTACCCTGATATTTCTATGCGCATATAGCCATCCCGTGAGAGCCAGGCTATAGAACGCGATCTGTCCAATCCATACAATCCGGTAAAATGCATCGAAGAAGCCCGCCCCGGTCATCAAACGGATCCCCATTGTTCCGGTCATGAACTGATCTGCAACGATGGCGCTGTTTGTCAGCAGCAGGATTACCAGGCAGACCGGACATAGCGTCCATCGCAGGATCCTGTGAGAAAGGAACTGGAAGGATAGAATGGGGTAACGGAAGGGATTGAACAGGGGACCTAGCAGGGTCATAGCCTGGAAGGCGCCGGCGCAGATCCTGATCTTCCTTTTCTCTTCCTCCTTCATCGACAGGGAGGCCGTTTCCATAGCATAGGCTCCGGGCTCGTATTGTATGATAAATCCCCTCATGCATATCTTCAGCGATTGGACAAAGTCCTCTATGATTACATTTTCCGCTGTCTCTTCAAAAAGCTCCGTCCTCACGGAAAAAAGCTCTCCCGCGGCCCCTACGACAGAATAGAGCTCCGCATCAAGCCTCTTCAGAGCAGACTCATATTTCCAATATAGCCCCTCTCCGGAGACCGCGGACTGCGACCCCGGATTGGAAATCNNACCTTTTTTTCCCCGGCTACGCCCCCGACGCGGGGATCCGAATAATGCTTTACGATCTCCCGTACACAGGCGGTGTTAAGCAGGGTATTGGCATCGGAAAATATGACAAAGGGGGTGGTCACTTCTTTGATAGCCCTGTTCATGGCAGCTACCTTTCCCCTGCGCTCGGACTGGTGTAAAAGCCGGATACCCGGGTAGGCCCGGATTATGTCAGGAGTGCGGTCGGTGGAACCATCCGTAATGAAGATCAGCTTCAATTTTGAAACCGGATAATCCAGTTTCAGCGTATTTTCTATTTTCTGCCCGATGAAATCCTCCTCATTAAACGCCGATACGACCAGGGTAGTATCCGGTTCGAATAAGGCGGTCCCGGGTGATTCCCGGTCCCGGCCCTTTTTTATGAGCTTTTTAAGCCCTACCAGGGCAGCCAACAAAATGCCATAACCGATATAGCTATAGAAGACAACAGCCAGGCTGAACCAGAAAAGAATTTTTAAAACTGTCATTATTCCAAAATAAGTAGGTCCTGATAAACGTTATCTATAATCTTATATTACAATCAATTGACTAAATATTTCCCGGCTTATGATAAAAAAATCGACACCCCGTCGGAGCGTATGCAAAGTAAACGGAAGATATGACAACCGGCGAAACGGGACTTTAATTAATTTCAAATTCTGAAAATATCCGGATTCTGAAAATAATTATTACTTTTGGCGGGCCTGACAAATTTTGTCGTTTACCCGTTTTTTTCAATTTATCCGGATGGTCAGCAGATCACCCCATTGGTATTCTCTGAAAGACCTTCACTACGATGCCCGCAATCTTTTATTCATCGATGACCCGGGATCCGATTCATATCGATAAAAAACCGCTATAAGCTTACTTTCTTTAAATTATTTAGATAACTTGATTGAAACCATAAAAACGACCTTCTAATGGATTTTCTTTATTTGATCAAAGCGCTGGGAAGAAGAAAATGGATCATCATATTCAGCCTGGCCATCGGGGTAGGAGGAAGTTTGGCGTTTTCATTATTACGCAAAAAGGCCTATACCTCTTCCGCACAATATTCGACAGGACTGACCCAGACACAGAAAGTCAGCCTCCAGCTTACGGAAATCCTGGATATCAACCAGATCGATTTCCGCTTCAACAACGTGATCGAGACTTTCAAGTCCCCGACGGTATTGGGTATGCTGGCATATGACCTGCTATTGCACGACCTGATGTCCCCGCATCCTTTCAGGACCCTGACCGAAAAACAGAAAAAAGAGAAGGTCTACCAGGAAGCCAATCTTGAAAAGGCAAAAGACATATTAAATCAGAAGCTGATCGCCCTGCAGGTGCTGAGCACCTATGAGCCCGAGGAAAAGAAGGTATGGGACCTCATGAACCTATATGGGTATGACGAAACCAGCCTTTTCAAGGAGCTGACCATTGAAAGGATCCAGCGTTCCGACTACCTGAATGTATCATTCACTTCGGAAAACCCCGAGCTCTCCGCCTATACTGCCAATATGATTGGTCAAAAATTTCAGGAATTCTATAACTCGCTGACCAATATACGAACCAAAGCATCCATCGACAAGCTCGATAGCCTGGCCAAAAGCAAGAGAAAAGAGATTGACACGCTGCGCAGAAGGCTGGAAGTTTACAGGGCCAAGATCGGCACGCCCAATCCCGGGGATGCGGCTACAGCCGCCATGACTGGATACCAGGCAGAGGAAAGCCAGTTAACCATTCAACAGGCCTTGCTGAACACCCTAAAATCCCAACTCAGTACCACCATCGACCAGCTTGCCACGCTCAACAATGCTCCCGTAGAGACGGCTGCCGCGAATAACAATGACGAATACCTGTTGCTAAGGAGAAATAACGCAGATCTGGAGAGCCAGTTGGCCCAGAAAGGCGGTGAAGATCCGGTTATCCAAGCCAAAATAGACGCCAATAACAAGAAGATGCAGAATTTGATGAGGACATCGGGGGGAGGTACGGGGGGTACGGCTGGCTTGTCAACAAAATCGTTGGCCGAAAGAAAGAGTGACCTGCAACAAAAGAAACTGGACCTGGTAGCGGAAATCGAATCCACCAATCAGAATATTATTCTGTATTCAAAGAATGTCGAAGAATTCAAGAAAACGGCCTTTTCCGGCGGCGGAAAAGAGGTCATGGCCAATGCCTATGAGAATGAACTTACAACTGCCGAGGCGGATCTCGCGAAATACAATAACAGCCTGCTCAATTCCCAGAATTTAGATGTTGCCCCGGATTTTAATTTCAGGCAGACCCTGCTTGGTCAGCCGCCCATCCAGCCCGAGCCTTCCCATACAATCCTGATCGTAGCGATCTCCGGCCTGTCCATGTTCTTCCTGTCCTGCCTGTTCATCATCATACTCGAGTTCCTGGATACCTCTCTCAGAACCTCTTCCATCTTCCAAAAAGAGACCGAGATAAAGGTGCTGACAGTCGTCAGTAAGATCGACCTGCAACGCAAGCCCCTTAAAGAATGCTTTGAACTGGCCGGAACCAATGGCCTGGATAAGTCGACCTCCACTTTTATCGAGCATCTCCGCAAACTCCGCTATGAATTGGAGAGCAGCGGCAAAAAGACGATCCTCATCACCAGCACCAGGTCCCAGGAAGGGAAGAGCACGATCATTGAGGCCCTTGCGTATACCTTCAGCATGAGTAAGAAGAAAGTTTTACTGATCGATGCCAATTTTTCCAATAATACGCTGACCAAAAAATTCTCCGCCAAGCCTACACTCGAATATTTCAGCCTGAACGGACAGGACAATGCCATCGATAAGATCTGGGGGATCACCACCCTGACTAATATCATCAATACGGATATAATCGGCTGTAATGAAGGGAGTTATACTCCAATGGAGATCCTCCCAAAGAACAACCTGCTGATGAACCTCAACAAAGTCGCACAGCATTATGATTATATCCTCCTGGAGGGCGCCGCGTTAAACAACCATGCCGATAGCAAGGAACTGGCCAAATACGTGGATGGCATCGTCACCGTCTTTTCTGCAAAGAGTTCCTTCGGTGAAACTGATAAAGAATCCATGCGGTTTTTAAAGGACATGGGGGATAAATTCATTGGCACTGTTTTAAATAATGTAGACGAGGATTATCTCGACCTATAGAAGCACCGACCTATTGTATGGAACATAATTTTCTCCGTGATAAAGATATCGTACTGTTCAGCTTCCAGCCCTGGGAGTCGGAGATAGGCTTTAATTTTAAGGATATGGCTTACGAACTGGCACGACACAATCGGGTGCTCTTCGTAAACAGGGTGCCGGACAGGAACTCCCTGCTTCAGGATTATAAAAGCAAATCGGCCGCCATGCCTGGCCGGGGAGCCAGGAATCCGGGAAGCGCCAATATCCGGAGAAAGGATGAACTCATGCAGATACAGGACAGTCTTTGGGTGCTCAATCCCCAGGTCACCCTGGAATCGATCAACCGGGTGCCTGTAAACGGCTTGTATGACCTCCTCAATAAGCTCAACAACCGCCGGATCGCCCGCGAGATCAATAAGACTCTGAAACGGCTGGGATTCGGGGATGCAATACTCATCAATGACAATGATTTTTTCCGGGGCCTGTACCAGAAAGAATTGATACCCTCCTGCGAAACTTATATCTTTTATATCCGGGATTTCCTGACGATACAGCCTTTTTTCCGGAAGCACGGGGTGAGACTGGAGAAGAGAATGATCCAAAGAGCTGACCTGGTGGTGGCCAATTCCGCCTATCTCGCCAATTATTCCAGGCAGTGGAATCCCCATAGTTACGATATCGGACAGGGATGTGAACTGGAAATCTTTATGGCTACGGACCTGCCCGTACCTGCGGATATCGCCTCCATCCCCCACCCTATTATCGGTTATTGCGGCACGATCAGCAGTATGCGCCTGGATATAGATATGATCCAACACATAGCCCATTCCCTGCCCTGTTGCAGCATCCTGTTGGTCGGACCCACGGATGCGGCCTTTGAAAAGAGCGGGTTGAAAGAATTGAAGAACGTATATTTTACCGGGGGTAAGGATCCCGAAAGAATACCGGAGTATATGCAGCAATTCGATATCTGCATGAACCCACAACTGGTCAACGAACTGACGATCGGTAACTACCCGAGAAAAATAGACGAATACCTGGCCATGGGTAAACCCGTGGTCGCCACCGCCACCGATGCGATGGAAATGTTCAGGGAACATGTCTTCCTCTGCCGGACGAAGGAAGATTATACCCGGGCGATCGGGCGCATCCTCGCTGATGCCAATAGACGCTATTTCAGCGAAGCCGAAAAAGAACGCCGGCGCAATTTCGCGCTGACCCATTCCTGGGAGAATAGCGTAGGGGCCATCGGGGATGCTTATTACAACTATATAAAAAAAATATATGTATAACAAAGGGGGAGAGAAAAAAGAAGACAAGACCAAACAGCTCTTCGAAGTGTCGACGACCTTCCTGTTAATCATTTTCTTTATCTTTATTTTTCTTAAATTCCTGTATTTCTAACCATGAATATCCTCAGCTTTACGATCAGGAAATTGCTGGCTGTCGTCGAATGGTTAAGATACCATTTCGTCATAAAAAAACTGCATAGCGGCCCGGGATATGTGATATTTGCCCTGTTGGCCCTGGCGACCAGCTATGCGACCGCAGTGATCGATTATAAAATAGGCCTGGCGGTGGTCGCCTTATTTTGCATAAT
>PLXD01000344.1 GCA_003151295.1 Chitinophagaceae bacterium
CGGCCAGATGTCCAAGGCCACGCCGACGGGAGCTACGGCCAAATTTGCTGCATCCGGTAAAAAAGTAGGCAAAAAGGATCTGGCCTTGCAGGCCATCTCCTATGGAAATGTGTATGTCGCGCAAGTAGCAATGGGCGCCAATCCGCAGCAGACCTTGCTGGCCATGCGGGAGGCAGAGGCCTATAATGGCCCTTCCCTTATTTTGGCTTACAGCCATTGCATTGCCCATGGGATCAATATGGAGAAGGGCCTGGATCAGCAGAAGCTGGCGGCAGCCAGCGGTTACTGGCCGCTGATCCGGTATAACCCCACCTTGCGGGAAGCCGGCAAGAACCCCTTCGTACTGGACTCTCCCCGGCCCGGCATTCCCTTCAGGGACTATGCGAAGAATGAATTGCGCTATACGGCTCTTGCGACCACCAATCCCGGGGAAGCGGAGCATTTATTGAAGATTGCCCAGGAGCAGGTCGACCTGCGCTGGAAGACCTATGAGGCAATGGCTGGGTGGGGAGCCGGGGCCTTTACCCCCGTGGTCTAGGCTTTCCCGGGAGTTGCCGATCGTGGTCCTAGCAGCTACAGGAAGGAAACGGCCTCCGTTAGCTCTTCAAAAAAAACGATTTTTTCTTTTCGCAGGAAATTTTTGGCTTTTTCCATCCTCTCCCCGCCTAAAAGCACGGGGAATATTTTTGTCTTAAACTGGCGCTCGCACAAGATCCCGCTTATTTTTTCCGTATCTGTCATGAATTGAGGGGTGACCAGCATATAGATAGCATCGGCGCCAAAGTCATCGGCTACTTCCAGGGCCTTCTGATATCTTTCATGGGTGGCATCCCCGACAATGTCCACGGGATTATTCTTCGACCAGTTGGATGGCAATACCTCACTCAGCCTGTTGATCTCCAACTGGCTCAGGACATATAGCTTATCGCTGATCAGGTCGCTCATCACGGTTCCCGCCCCGCCCGCATTGGTGATGATCAGCACTTTTTCAAAATGGTAAGGATATAAGAGCCCATTGATGTCCGGGAGTAGCTTCACGCCGACACTTTTCATAAGTCCCGCAAATAACTCATAATTCCCCGCAAGATTTCCTGTATGGGAAAAGGCCGCTTTTTTAGCCGCCTCGGTCTTCCCGGCCTTGAATATCTTTATCGGCGACCTGCTTTTTCGGATCGCCCGGAGCAGGTTCTTCCCGTTGGACACGCCCTCTACATATAGATTGATGGAGTTCTTCCCGGGGCAGGAGTGGATCAGATCGGCGAAATCCACATCAGCCATGTTTCCTGCAGAGATGATGTTCTCAAAACCTATATTCTTATCGACCGCCTTATCCATCAGCTCTGCCACGATAGCCCCTGACTGTGAAAATAAATTGATTTCTCCGTTTTTCACATGACCCGTGCCGAAGCTCAGGTTCTTTTTATTGGCATAGATGCCCAGGCAATTGGGCCCGATGATATTGACCTCATATCGTTCGGCCAGGTCCTGCAGAAATTGTTCATCCCTCCCAGCCTCCCTGAAGCCTGCCGTGATGACGATGAGGTTCTTTACTTTTTTAGGGATCAGCCGTTCGATGCTGTCCTGTAAGGCATCCGCAGGGATACAAAGCACGGCGGTATCTACGAAGGGCAGATCCTCTATCCTGGAAAAAACTTTCTTATTGAATAAAGTATCCAGGTGCGGATTGACAAAATAGCAATCCCCGTCCGCAGCGCTATTCTCTGCGAGCGCATACCCTACTTTTTCCGGATACCCGCTGACTCCGATAATGGCTGTCTTACCCGGCCGGAACAGTTCAGGAATATACTTAATCTTTTTAGGGTGGGGGTTCGAAGGGCCAAACAAGATCCTTGCATCTACGACCACCAGTTTGTCTTCCGTCAGCATCACCGGGTTGCAATCCAGTTCCTTCACCTCCAGTTGCTGCAATTTCAGGATGAACGCTATCACTGGCCGGAGGTCATATTTTTTCCCCCGGAAACCTTCCGTAAAGATCTTCGAGATCCGGGTTTGCAGGATGGCTGTTCTTATTTCCTCTTCACCGGCTTCATTGTCGATATAACAAACGTCTTTGAAAAGCTCTACCGATACGCCGCCTGCACCGAATAATACAACCTTCCCAAATGCAGCGTCCTCTATGACCCCAAAAAAGAGTTCAATGCCCGTGTACATCCGGGTGACGATCCATCCGTCTTTTTTATCCGGTTCGATGCCGTGAAGACGCAGGTTGGCTAAAATGGTCTGCTTTGCCTGGCGCAGCTCATCCGGGTTTTTAAGGCCGGTTACCACGCCGCCGACCTCCGTTTTATGGATGACTCTCGGAGATACGATCTTCAAAGCCACCGGGTAGTAGCCCGGATCGGGCTCCTCCTCAAGGGCGAAAAACCGGTAGTCCGGTACCGGGATCCCATAGCCCTTCAGCCAATCATATAACTCATTTTCCAGCATGCTTCAAAACTATCCTTATTGTTTACAGGGCTGATTGATGACAATCAATTGGCTCCTTGATATTGGTCATTCTTTTGTGTTTCAACTTTAATCCCTACCTATCAGAATCAATAGGACTTCTAACCATGGTCATAGTTCCGTGCTTACTGTATTGCTATTTTTGTCCTCTGTAAATTAAGTATGTAGAAACTATTTATAACATTTTAAATTTATAATTATGAGAACAGATCTTCAGATACAACAGGATGTGCGACCAACTGAAATGGGAACCTATTTTGAACGCAGCCGGGATAGGCGTAGCAGTTAAAAATGGCGTTGTCACATTGACGGGTATAGTAGATACCTACTACAAGAAAATTACTGCGGAAAATGCCGCGAAGAAAGTGTCGGGAGTAAAGGCTGTCGCAGAAGATATACAAGTGGGTGTTTCGCCAATCTTCAAAAAAACGGATACAGAAATCGCAGAATCGGTATTAAATGTATTAAAATGGAACACATCGGTACCGGATGAAAAAATTAAGATCAAGGTGGAAGAAGGCGTGGTGACCCTGGAAGGGAATGTAGAATGGGAATACCAGCGAAATGCAGCTATGATCTCTGTTGAAACACTTGCCAGTGTTCGACGGGTCAATAATTTCATTGCTATTAAACCCGTTGTAGCCCCTTCCAATGTTCAACAGAAAATTGCTGCCGCTTTTCAGCGAAGTGCTACTATTGATGCCGGGAGGATTTCAGTCGAAGTTACCGGCGGCCGGGTAATACTTTCAGGGAAAGTCCGTTCACTCGGCGAAAAGGAAGATGCGGTGTACGCTGCATGGTCGGCACCTGGAGTAAGCATTGTTGAAAACAAGCTCAAAGTAGAAGAAGCACAGTTAACTTATTGAGGGCCGGGACGCCCAATACGTAAGGTTTTGGAATGGAAGAAACAAATGGCGTTTTGTAAAAACGCCATTTGCTATTATACCGGTTTTATGCAATAAAAGTTTGAATA
>PLXD01000170.1 GCA_003151295.1 Chitinophagaceae bacterium
AAGGCTGGGGCATGACCACCGATGGGAAGAGCCTGATCGTGAGCGACGGCACCAGCAATATCAATTTTATCGACCCCAACAATTTCAAGCTCCTCCGGATATTGGGCGTAACGGATAATAACGGACCGGTCGGAAATATCAATGAATTGGAGCTGATTAACGGGTATCTGTATGCCAATCAGTGGCAAACTAATTATATACTTAAGATAGACACGGCCAGCGGCAAAGTGGTAGGCAAGCTGGACCTTACCTCCCTGGTCACCGAAGCCAGGAACAAATATCCCGAAAGCGATTCTTTAAACGGCATTGCCTATGACCCCGTAACCGGCAAGATCTATGTGACGGGCAAGCTCTGGCCGAATATTTACGAGATCAAGTTCCCGGTATGAGTAGGGAGCGTGAGTGATGAGTGCTATTTCCCGATCACATAAATCAGCGAGCTGCATTTCGATTTGTCAACAAAGGCTTTGAGGTTGGAGAAAGCTCCGGTAATGACCCCTCCTACGAAATTCCCCTTGCCATTCCCTTTCCTGTATTTTTCGCTTAGCATACTGATGTAAAAGCTATCGTACCACATGGGTTGTGTAGCATGCAATTGCAGCGCATGACTATCCAGCAGCCTTGACATAGATTCCGGCGAGAAATGATAGAGATGTCGCGGGACATCGTAGGCAGCCCAGAACCCCCCATATCGCCTGGCATCATAGGAAGTATAATTGGGAACGGCTATAAAGATACGCCCCCCCGGTTTTAATACGGTCTTCAGTTGTTCCAGGTAAGGGTGCAGATCGTGCACATGCTCGAGCACATGCCATAAGGTGATCACATTAAAATGATCCGGAGGAAGCAGATACAACTCTTCCGCAGGCAATAAATTCACCTGATGCACCGATCTCGCCTTTTCACGGGCCGCTTCATCGGGCTCCAGGCCGGTAGTCGCCCAACCGTGCTCATGCATGTATTGCACGAAAGCGCCGGTGCCGGCGCCGATATCCAGGAGCGTACCCTTGCTATGGCGGGTGGCGAGGGCAATCAGGCGATGCTTGTCCGACAATGTCTGTTTGCGCACCATGTGATAGAGCCGGTTGACCAGCCCTTTACTGGTATCCGTGTGCGATATATAATCATCGGAACGATAGTATTCCCCGATGGATAAGGCATCCGGTACGTCTTGTGTAAAGCGAAGGGTACAGTCCCCGCATTCTAAGATCGAAAATGTTTTTCTGGAAACGGTTTGATCGATAGCGGTCAGGGCGGGTTGAAGATTTACGGAGCCACAGCCAGGGCAGGTTTCGTAGTGTATCAGTGTCTCTTGCATTGATTGCGTTGAGTGTGATTCGTCAGCCTGCTCACCAGTGAAGCTGGTTGCCGATCTGCCAGCCATTGGTATAAAAATGCCAGCCGAGAAAGCCCAGGGCCAGGATGGCCAATACCAGGGCATAGATCCACCAGTATCTTTTCTTACTGATATTCTCATCGCTCAACCATTCATTCATTTCGAAATTGGTTCTTTCCTGGTCGCCGACAAGTAGCATATGTTGGGCATTCTGTCGATTGACACGTATGGCAGGAATGGCTTCCATAAAAACTAAGCCATCCGGAACAGATTCGAATATTACGTTGCCGGAATAATCCTTCTTTAGAATGCCGACCCCGTCCCATTTCACTTTCTCTTCCAGCCTTATCTGGTTGCGTAGATCATAAGAGAATTCGTTATACCATTTGATCGCCTCATAATCCAGCATATTCTGCTGGTTGGCGATATAAGAAAAGAACTCCTTATCCGGAGCATCGAAATATTTATCGAACCGGAAATGATAGCGGGGAGGCAGCATCGCCCGACGGGCGACATCTATATTAGCCGGATGGGTCTCCAGGTAGATGGTACCCAGACCCGGGACGCTGATGCTCCTATGCTGAAATAAATATGCGTTCAATACCTGAAACATGCTGTTTAGCCCGATTTTAATGTAAATCTATCATTTTTGTCCGAATGAAAACACGATCCCACCGAGCAAATTGAAGCCATAGACCGGATATTGATGCCAGCGCTCATATTTATTGTTCAGGATATTGTTCATCTGGAACCATAGATTCAACTGGCGGGTGATGCGGTATTCCACACCCCCGTTCAGATCCAGGGCGGAATTCCCCTTATAAGCGCCCCCGGTTCGACCCAGGTATTGAGCGCCATCCCAGGCCCAAAGATCGGCTTTAACCCAGAAATCTTTCACCACCTGCCATCTCAACGTGGTATTGAACTCCAGGGGAAGCAGCCCCCAGGCTTTCTCCTGGCTCTTGAGGTTGGAATAATTATTGAAGTTGAGGGCAGCCTTAATACTGAACACCTCGCCCTGGGTATACACTACTTCCCCATGCAATTGCAGCGACTGCATGGAGGTCTCATAACGTATCCGGAAGGTCTTTCCATCAATACTGTCATTGACGAACAGGGGCATATTTTTATAATCCACGAATCCCACCTTGGCGGAATAGGTAATATGGTCGGACGCAGCCCCCTTAAACCCTGCATAACGCTCCTCGATCCGGGTGTTCAGCAGGAGATTTGGCTGTGCCAGCCAGGGATTGATCGATTCAAAACGCTGGTAAGACCCCTTGTCATAATAGCCGATCCATCCGAGCTGGATACCGAACCGCTGGTCACTCGTTTTGATATCGGCCATGAAATTAGGCAATAAGGTGAAAGCCTTGTTGTCCCACGATGGAATCACGGAAGCCTGTAGGTATAAGTTGGGCGTTTTTAACAGGAATGCCGGGGATACATAGTATAGATTGTTCTGCTGCGTAGGAATGGGGCTCAGCGCATAATTGGTGAGATCGGCCGTAAAAGCCAGGTTGAATGCAAAACTTCTGCCGAAGGTCTTCTCCAGGGGCAGGTTGAGCACGGCATTGGTCTCCGAAGCCTTGGGATTGTGATTGTCATCGAATACCGATACCCTCATGTTCGGATTATACGTCAGCCCGAATTCGGTAGGATCCAGGTTGCGAAGGCTAATCTTCCCTTCGAATGTCTGGAAAGCCTGACTGAGCTGGTCCTTGCTGAATTTGAGCGTATCCGGCTGATAGCCGTATAAAAAGTATTGGTCATTTTTGAAGCCCAGGCTCCCCTTCCATTCCAGGTCCTTTTCCGTTTTGACCGTACCCTCCAGCTTTACATCTGTAAAACTGTTCTTTTGGTAGGCAAGGTTGCCTTTGGAGGTCAACTGGTCCGCGAAAATATTGAAAAAGGTGTTTTTCCCGTCACCAAAACTAAACCCGGTCTTTATATATGGCAAATGAACATTGCCGACACCTATTTTTATATAATTGTAGTTCTGCCAGGAAGAGCCGGTGTCTGCCCGAAAAGCTACCGGCTTCAGTTCACCGGGCTGATAGGTCAGGAAAAGGTATTGGGCAGGTATATTATAGGTCAGCCTGGGCCGGGCGCTATCCGCAACGGGTGGAACGGCGTTGAAATTGATCTTCACCGCTTCGCGCAGCACCGGCTTGAAAGAAGAAGTAATATCGATCGACTTGCGTTTAGTCGTGTCCTGTGCATTCGAGCAATAGCCGATCGCCAGCAAACACGACACAAGAAGGAAACAGGCCTTATTATTCATTGCTCTCGTTATTTATATTAGGATCATTAAATTATCCATCCTCAATCGTCTTATTCCTTAACCCTTACTGGTTATTACTATCGCCAACCTTGCTGGTCTTTTTTTCTTCGGCGGTCACTTCGTCAAGCTTCTGCTGCGCCTGTCGCCTCAGCTCTTCTATTTTTGCATTGTCTATGATGCTTTGGAAGGTCGCCTTAGCATTGAAGTAATCTTTTCCCTTGAGATAAATATCCCCGAGCAGCAAATAGGCCTTCGTGACCCATTCCTCGTAGGACCCGGATTTATTAATGACTTCAAAAGACGCTTTCTCCGCATCTTTTAGCTGCTTTTGATTGAACAGGCAGGAGGCTATCGAATAACGGGCTTCTGCGCCATAAGCGCCCTTGTTCTGGGCAGCAACCGCCCGGTAATAGGTCAGGGCGGTCTCACATTGGCCTCCCACCTCGTAGGATTTGCCAATCGCCATATTCGCCAACACTTTGTCATCCGTGCTCACCCCCTTTTGGGTCAGCAGGTTCTTCGCATTGTCCATAGCATCGGACCATTTTTCGAGCTGGTACTGGCTTCGCAATAAGCCACGCATGGCTTCCATTTTATTCTCCTGGCTGGTCGTGAAATCCTTCAGCTTGCTGAAATATTTTTCGGATTTTACATAATCCTTCAGGTTGAAGAAATTCAAGCGGGCAGCCTGCAAAAGGGATTTCTCCCCGAATTTGTTGGGAACCCTGTCTGCGACCTCGCCATATCCACCGGCCGCTTTGGCCCAGTCTTTCTGGTTAAAATAGATCTCGCTCTTATAAAAATTGGCCTCCAGCAAGTACTTGCCTTGCGGAAATTTGCCGAGATATTCTTCGAATTTCTGAGCGGCGACGGGAAAATTTCCATTATTGAACTGGACTTCTGCCTCCTGATAAGCCAATTGATCTTCCTGGCTGGCGCTGACCTCCACTCCCATCGACTTGGCAAAAGTTACATAATCGGCGCTTTTCCCTTCCTCGACATAGATGGCCTTCGCATTTTCCAGCCCTTCCTGTGCCTCCGGGGAATTGGGATATTGCTTCAGCAAAGCATCATATTGATTGAGTGCCTCCTTATTATTATCCAGGTTGTACCAGGCAATCCCAGATCTTAGGTAGGCTTTGGGCTTCAAGGCGTCGGCGCCCGATGCGCTAAGAATATTTTTTAAATAGGGCAAAGATTCCTTGAATTGTTCATTGGACAGGTAGGTTTCCGCGATCTCCATATTGGCATCGGGCGCCAGGCTGGAACCCGGGTATTTGCGGAGTAGCCCATTGAGCAGGGTGATCTTTTCCGTACCGCTGTTGACCCCTGCCACCATCGCTTTCTGAAAAGTGGCATAGTCGCTGGCGGGCCAGGAAAGGTCCAGCACCTTATTGTACATGGCCAGCGACGTCTTAAAATCGCGGGACATATAATAACAATCGGCATTGCGGATATAGGCATCCTGCTCCAGGGAAGAGGAATTGAGCTGCGGAGCCCTGGCAACCTGCTGGAAAAAACCCTGGGCCTGTCGATAGTTCTCCTTCTTGAGGAAGCAATATCCCAGGTTGTATTTGGCATTGGTAGGGTTGACCTCGCCATTCACATTTCCGCTCTTGAGATATTCGAGATAGAAAGGGATTGCATCGTCGATCTTACCCATCCGGTAGGCTATTTCCCCCTTCCAGAAATTGATATACGGCAATACCGAAGGATTATAGGGGTCTTTGAGGGCCTTATCCAATAACTCATTCGCGCCGACCAGCAGCCCATCGTTCACCAGCTCCGCCGCGCGCCCATAGAGCATACGGGGATAAAGGCGACGGGCGTTCTCGGAAGGATGGTCCAGGCTATCGATCAGGGCCAGCGCGTCCTTATAATTATTGGTATTGGCCAGTACGCCGATCAGCAGTTCCCGGGCCTCTTTACTATACGTGGAATTAGGATATTGCTGCAGGAATTCCTGGAACCCCGTCAACGCTACATCCTGGTAGCCCAGCTCGTAGGATAGCTTGGCGTAATTATACCTGGAGATCTCTTTTTGCTTTTCGTTGCTGCTATTGGAAGAACAAAACAGGAATGCATTCCGGGCATTGGCCTTTTGACCGGTACGGAGATAAGCATCCCCCAGAAGGTACATGGAGTTCTGCGCCAGGGAATCTTCCTTGCCTCCCAACTGCTTAAAACCTGCGATCGCCTTATTCCAGCTTCCGTTCTGATAGTAGCAATAAGACAGCTCATAAAGGTCCTCCCTCGATATGGTCTTCGATTGATTGATATATTGTTCCAGGTAAGGCTGGGCTTTTGCAAAATCCTGTTTTTCATAATACCCATGTCCCACGAGTTGCCTCATCTGGAGATCGTAATACTGATTTCCTTTTTTCAGGTGGTCCTCGGCATACTGCACGGCCTTGTCCTTCTGTCCCTGCGCGAGATAGATATTGGCAATATAATAAGGCACTACCTTATCATAACCGGCCTTGTCTTCAACTATACGGAAGGCAGCCAGGGCATCCGCGTATTTCCTCTCCGAAAAAGAGATAAAGCCGAAGTAGTAATTGGCGTCGGTATAGTTCGGATCGCCCGGCAACTGACGGATAGCGTCGAAAAGAGGCTTAGCCTTGTCGAATTTCTGCTGAGTGAAATAACAATATCCTTCGTGGAACTTCAGGTCAGCGACTTCCCGGTTGCTGAGATTGTCGATACTGGTCTGCTCGTAAAGTTGAATAGCGGAGGTATAGTCCTTCTGACGGAAATAATATTCCGCCAGGTGAAAGCTCATCATCTCCACGCGTGCAACATTATCCTCCAACTCGACGAATTTCTTAGCCGGCCCCACAGCACCCACCTCGTTCTGCTTAAGCCCGCACACCAGGGTATAATAGCGGATATCCTGGGCATTGAGGGCCTGGTTACTATGATCCGTTTCCCGTAATTCCGCCTGCAAGTCCTTGAATATCGGATAAGCCAGGCTGTAGTATTCTTGCTGGAAATATTCCTTCGCCTGTTTTAAATCGGCATCCGGATCATTGAGGGATTTGGTCTGCTGTGCAAATGAGGCGCAGGTGAGAAGAACTACGAAAAAAAATAATACCGCTTTTTTACTCATGACCATATTTGTCTTTTATCTCGGACCAAAATGTATTTTACTTCGAACAAAGATGTCAATGCTGTACATTTCATTTGTCTCCGAACTTCGCTTTGCCCGGTTGGCATTTAACACGCTAAGGTTCTAAATATTTTGTCTTTTACCAAACATCGTTCCAAACAGGTGTGGATAACTACAAGGATTAACATTTCCTTTTAGAAAAAATCAAAATAATTCCGGAAAAAAACCGAAACGGCTATGCGGGGAATTTCATTTTCTTCGGCTACCTTCGGCGCAAATTCCAATTTACATGAAGAAATTTTTTTCGACCAATTATTCGGAGAATGCCTTTAACATTGCTACACTGCTGCTGCGATTATCCTTTGGCCTGCTGATCTGCATAGACCATGGGCTGCAGAAGCTGATCCATTTCAGCGGGCAGCAGGTGATCTTTTTCGATCCGTTTCACATCGGCCATCGCTGGTCCCTGGTGCTGGTGATCGTTGCCGAAATATTCTGTGCCCTCCTGCTCGTATTGGGGTTGTTTACCCGGTTAGCCGCCCTCGTGCTGGTGATCGAGCTGGCTATAGCCGTTTTCCTTTTTCACAAAGGCCAGTCGATTGCCGAGCATGAATTGGGGATCGTCTACCTGACGGCTTTCTTTTCGCTGCTCCTGGTAGGACCCGGAAAGATCAGCGTGGATGGTGCCATGGGGAAATAGAAGACACAAATGACGCGAAATTTTAACACGAATGACGTGAATAAACGCGAAGAGATATGTTCACCAGCGAAACAAAGATCAGGGTAAGATACGCAGAGACCGACCCAATGAATGTGGTATACCACGGAAATTACGCGCCTTACTTCGAGGTGGGACGGGTAGAAGCCATCCGTACCCTGGGATTCAGCTATAAGGATATGGAAGCCGACGGTGTGATCATGCCCGTCGTGGAATGGTCCGCTAAATTTTTACGCCCGGCACATTATGACGACCTGCTCACCGTGAGAACCATACTAAAGGAGCTGCCTGTCGACCACCGCATTATATTCCACCAGGAAGTTTACAATGAGAAAGGCAAGCTGCTGACCCTTGGCAAGGTGCTGCTCTATTTCATGGAATCTAAAAGTATGGAAAAGACCCCCATGCCGGAATCCCTCCGGCAGGCATTGACAAAGTATTTTGTGACCGGTGACTTATAGTAGCAAATGTAACCAAAGGCAGGCTCCGTTATACGACCTCAATACCTGTCATTCTCATCTTTTTATTCCTTATAACGGCCGGATCCTGCAAGAAGTCCAATTCGGACAGTGGTTCTTACCCCACCCCTCATCCGATCGACAGCATCAATACGAAGTACCTATGACTTATTTTACCTATTTCCGCGCATCGTTCAATATCACGGCACAACCTTTATAAAGCTGCCCCTTGTACCAGACGTTCATTTTATACTCGTACAAATGATCGCTGACGCCATCATTGCAGAATTTCGAGGAGATGGATATTTTCAAGGGATTGCCGGCCTCCGAAACAATGGAGTAAACGGTACTGTCTTTTGTGATCGATGGCTTCTCGATAGGAACAATGACCGGCTTTGCAAGGGTTGCCAACTTGAAATATATAAACTTCTCATTATCGATCTCCAGGCTCCAGAAAGGTTCATTTCCGTTTCCGATGATATCGACGCCTTGCGATTTTCTTTTCTTCCAGGAAGGGTTCTCGGGAGCCGTATTCTTCTTAAATAATACATATTGCCTGGACATCGAATCCGGGATATGGGAACCGTAATTTTCAATATTGATGAGACTATCCTTAACGAGTTTATATTTGGACAACACCTTATCGCCCTGGTAGAGTATGAACCGTTCTTTATCCTTTACCCAGGTTCCTTCTATCTTTTTTGCCTCTGCACCCTTACCCCATTCCAGTTCTTCCATCTTAAAATGATCATCGCCCGAGAACATGATGGTACGCTGAATGCCTTCACAGTTCCTGCAAGGCAGCATGCCCTGGTAAAACCCTACCGGGATGGTATCAAAATTTCTGGCATTGATAATAGAGTCTTTAACGATCACCATGGTATCCCTGATAGTCGCTTTGGATGAATCGGAAGCATCGGGCTTATTACCGGAAATAAGGTCACAGGAACTAATGCCGAGTATAATCAGCAGCAGAAACGGGAGCATTTTCATACGGATTGGATTTAATTGCGTTGGATTGCTTTAATTTTAATAGGACTATAAATTGTCAATCCTATATAAACGTACTAATCCGTTAACTATTGTGAAATCCAGCCCTTATTTCACCTTCTTGCGCCTCTCCATCAATTCCCTCCAGGTAGTCAGGATGATACCTTTCGACTGAAGCCAGCTCTTAAACTCCGGGTCCATCATCGAAAGCATATCGGCATTACGCGAATCGCCGGAACCGCTGATATGCCTGAAGTCATCCGTCACAACAGTACTATGAACGATGTACATGGCCACTCCGGGCTCCATCTGCCCGATGGTCTCTTCGAACATCTTCACCTTGTATTTCGCGTAGGCTTCGGGAGTGACAACGCCGTTGACGGGATCCGGTTTCCATTCCCCGCTATAAGTGACCAGGTCGTCGAGCACGGGAAGACCCGCATTCCAGATCGTTTCTCCCACAGCAGCCGCACTCTTCAAAGACTCGGGCATAGGCAATACCGTGCCTTCCTTCCAATTGCCTTCCTTCTTAAGCTGCCTGATGATGGCCTCATTGGTGGATGCAATGAGCAATTTGTCGTTACCGCCTGGGAACATGACGGGTATGCCGAATTCGACGCCGACCTTTATATATCGTTCCAGGTAGGCCCTGCTCGCAAACAAAGTGCCCATATGGGAGTCCAAATGAGTAGGCTTTAACCCGATCGACAAGGCCCTTCCCAGCTGCGCCCTGATCTCCGCCTCCACCTCATCGGCACTGGCATGTTGCAGTACATCCTCCGGCTCGGGCCATAGACACCATTCCTTATCCACCAGTCCGGGAACCTGTTTCACACCGGCCAGGGGCGGCCAGCGGTAGTTATTCCATTCCGACGTGAGGGTCAGGTGCAATCCCGCATCGAATCCCTTTTCAATGGCATACTTCGCAAAACTTGCCGCCCAGGGACAGGGCATCATGATACTGGTTGAAGTGGCAACCCCCTTTTCAATGGAATTGATCGCCCCTTCATTGGAATTGACAGACATACCCGCATCGTCTACATGAAAGATGATCACTTTAGCCCCTTTTGGAAATCCGAGCTTCTCCGCATAGGTGCGCGTGTCTTTTTGCCCATAGGACACCCCTTGAATAAAACTTATCGCGGCAACAAGGATGGAAAGTTTTCCGAAAGACATACTTACTATTTTAAATGATAAGATATATTTCTTACTGCTGTCTTATTTAGAAGGATAATACTTGTCCAGCCATGCCAGTGTCTTCGTAAAAACATCCACAGCCGCTACCGGGCTCATCCCATGTTTCTCATGGGGATAAAATTCGTATTGAGCGGGTATGCCTAAAGACAATAGTTTTTTATACATTTTCTCCGCCTGGCTGAAATGCACCAACGGATCCTCGCCACCATGAAATAAAATGGTGGGTACACCCGTCTCCTTCGTGATCCGGTAATACGGGCTGGCATCCAGGCATACCTTCGCCTGCGGGTCCGTAACTCCCAGCAGGTTGACAACCTTGCTGTCTGCATCCTTATTCTCTGAACGAACGGCTTTGTCCGATAGATCCGTCGGCCCCCAGAAATCCACCACCGTCCTGACCTGCCTTGCCGTGTCATACCCATAAGCATAGAGCATAGCCATATAGGCGCCCGCACTTCCCCCCATCAATGCGTATTCATTACCATTGTAGTGGTACTTTTTTGCATTCTTCGACAACAATGACAATACCCTGGAGACATCCTCCATTTGCGAAGGGAAAATATTTTTACCGTCTTTAACCAACCGGTAATTCATCGAAACGAGGATATACTTCCTTTTCCCGACCAATTCCTCGATGAGTTCCGCCGGGAACTCTCCCTTGTCGCCACCCGTCCATCCACCGCCATGGATATAGACGATCACCTTCGCATGATCGTATTCCGAGGGTATATAAGCATCCAGCAGGTTGTCTTTTCCGTCGCTGCCATAAGACACGTCGGACAACTTTCTGTAGGAAGGAAGCGTGTAGCCTTGTTCTGCAATCGGTCCGGCCTTGTAAGCCGCCCCGCCATTTCGTTGATTACTTTGATTCAGATAAGCGGTCAGGGCTTCCGGATGATCCGTTTGAACACCCTGTATATTTTTATGGAGCGCCTGCTCCCAAAGAATAGTATCCTCATTCGCGCCCTCCACATCCAACCATACGGCTACCCCCTTTTGCCGGGCAATAGCCAGCATCGCAGTATCATGTACATTATCCAGGACTTCGATCTGCACCTGGCCCAGGAAAAACCCGAATTGCTCCGCGGTCCTGATCCCGTCCGGCAAACTGGCCATCAGGGGCATCGCAGGAGCCGCATCCTTCCATTGTTTGTATTGCGCCGGTTTATTCAGGTATACCACTACCTGCTTCTCCATCCCCGCGGCTTTTATCTGCCGGTAGGTTTCTTCCGGATCCGCCTCTTTAAAATCCAGGTAGATATTAATATGTTTTTTACAGACACTCAATACTTCCTTAAATTCCGGGATACGGTAAACTTTATGATTACCCGGACCCGCATGCCCGACGATCTTCAGTTTTTTTATCTCATCAAGCGTTAGGTCCTTTACATTCCCCTTGCCGTCCGTCATCCGGTCAACCGAAGCGTCATGGCTTAACACCAGGTAACCGTCTTTAGTGGTACGCAGATCTATCTCCGCATAATCGGCGCCACTTTTAATGGCTTCCTTCAGGGAGGCCAACGTATTTTCCGGGACATTGACATGGTTGCCCCGATGGGCGATCACGATAAAACTATCGTTTGTCTGGGGCAATGGTGAATGCACTTGCTGCGCCTTCGAAGTCATAAACGCCGAAAAGCAAGTGACCGTGAAAAGCAAAACAACTCTATACCTATACATAGTTCGGGGATTGGCGTTATTTAATATCCGTCCGGAACAGCGTGGCCGGTATTTTTAAGTTGTGTTCGTGCTGCATTAGTGCAGTTTCAACTCATCTTTATCCGCTACGAACATCCGGGTACTCTCTGTATACTCCCCGCCATTCGGATCCCTGTATATAAGATCCAAATAGAAAGCCCTGAAACCGGATTCCGGGAATTTCTCCGTAAACTCCACTTTCTTTTTCCCGGCTGATCCCGGTAACTCCCTGCTTGTCCACAGGGCCTTGCGAAAGATCATATTCTCCGAATTCGCGGACCAGACTCTCGCTCCCGTCAGGATATCCGGGCTGGTCTTAACGTCGACGGTCACCCGTCCTTTCCCGGTTTTTGTACTCCAGCTGCAAGCCGGGTAAGGCTTGTGGCCGAGGGTAAGTTCAAAGAAGGCGCTCAGGGAGGAAAAAGCCAACTGGCCACCGCCGAGATTATGGCCGACATTCGGTGAATACATGATCATATTGCGACCGGGTATGCTGTCATAATAATTCTTAATGGCGTCGACGACCCAATATTCATCATTGGTCCCCATGAATATCATTTTCGGCATCGTGAGCTGCTTCCGATACATATAAGGATCGACCATCGTATTAATGGCGCCCCCGCCATCGGTATGAGCTTGCTGGGGTATACCCAGTTTCACATAGTCCTCTATCTGGATGCTGTATTCTTTCCATGCCTTGATCTGGTAGTCCAGGTTGACGGGCATATTGAGGATATCGATGACCATGGGGCCGATGGCTTCTACCCTTCCATCATTGGCGCCTGTGAGCCAGGTCGTCCAGCCGCGTTTGGAGGCGCCGGAGACGACAAAGCGCGAGATAGGATGGTTGAGCTTCCCGGCTGCGAATTGCTGGATCGCGTCCATCGCACGGGAGGCGCTCTTCACCATGGGGAAAAGCAGGGGCCAGGTATAGTCCCCGTCCTGTTTGAAGTTATGGAGTGTATAAGAGATCAGGGCGTCTTCCGTGAGATCGCCATACAAAGGTTGGTTGGGCGTCTGTCTGATCACGGCCACAATAGCCTTGTCTTTGGCAGCGATGGTGGTGGCTGCAACGAGGAACTTATCTTCCTTGTCCGACCAGTTGGGTTCCCCATTCTTCACGGATCCACCCGTAATAAGAAGTAGCGCCCCATCGTAATTATTCTCTTTCGGCACGACGATGCTTAACTGATGGACCCAGGTTATGCCTCTCCATTTCTGGGATACCAGCCGCAGGTCATATATCGTCACGCCGCCATTATCGTAGGTGTCTTTTATTTCCCAATGAAAGGTGGTGTCGCCATTATGCAGATAATGCTGCAGCGCATTGGAAGGAGTAGTAACTTCCCCCGCTGGGTAGGTCTGTACCTGTTCGGGCGTATATTGATACTGAGCCGAAACCGCCTGGGACAGGATAAAAAGGGCCCCTGTAAGAAGGCATTGTGTGGTAAGCAGGACGGCCCGTTGTAGAAAGATCTTCTTCATGTGTATTTTAGTGTTTTTAGTGCTCTTCGCGTTTATTTATTTTTCGGAAGCCGGGCTTTCCCCGACAAGCTTAAGGGCCTGGTCGATATAGATCTCCGCGGTCATTTCGCCCAGGGTGGTTCTGCTGATGTAATCGTATCTTTTGAAGCTCATAAAATCCACTTTTGTCATCATATAACCGAAGGCGTCGTTCGTTAACCCGAACAAAAAAGGCTGACTCGTATGCATATGCCTTTTCACATAATACCCCACATTCGGCAGGGCTTCTCCGGGGATCGTCAGCACCTGGGCGGTACCGATATCCAGCAGATTTATCCTGGTCGAAATGGTATCCTGTGTCGGTGATACCGCCTGGCTTTTCAAAGGGGTCTTGCTTAGGATATATTTCATGATCGGATTTTCGATGGGGAAATGGACGATGCGGGAGCTGCAATACAAGACAGGATCTTCCTGCACCGGCGCATCGGCGACGATCCGCAGGGCCTCGTCGGCCAGCAGTTCTCCGATCCGTGTACACTCCTCGTAGGTATTGGCTTCTCCGTTCTTCTCGTCTTTTTCTCCTTTTTCGCGGCGGTTGTCGGCTGTGACCATGCCCCCCTGGGCGCTGTTCATGAACAATGCGATCCCGGANNCGAACCGATGACCTCCGGGTGGATGGCATAGTTGACCAGGGTGGCGATAGGATGGCCTTTGCCGGCGCCCGTGGTGGCAATAGCCTGGATCACACCGCAACGCGGATCATATAAGTCCGGCGCATAATAGTTATACGCGATCTTGCCTTTTGCCTCGCCAACTGCGATCTTCAGCGCGGCAGGCGCCAGGTTTTTAATGGCTTCATTGACGGCATCGGCGATCTGGTGGGTGCACCAGTCCAGGTATTTCAGGTCTGCGCCCACCTTCCCCGTCTCATCCGGGAAACCGTAAGCATCCGGTGCGCTATGGGTATGCGTACAGCCGATCAGGATATTCTCCGGAGCGATCCCTTTTATAAGCGCACGGGATCTGTCCCCAAGCACAGAAGTCCAACCCAGGTTGTCTACGCTGACGATCGCAATGCGGATACCCCCTTTTTCAAGGACAAGTGCCCTGGTATACAAATCCCCTTTTTTCTCTTTGCTGGCATGGGGTGTACCGATCCCACCGGACACAGGCAGCAGGGGATCGGGGGTAATCATCCGGACGGCAGCACCCGCCCTCAATCCCTGGGCGTTTCCGGTGAAGACGAAGCAAGAAATCCAACTAATAAATGCAAGAATAATATTTTTCATCCGCTGATTTTTTGTTTTACCCGCTGATTATCATTTTTTAGAAGGCATAGGTCTTACCAGGGCTGCCCGGTCCCCTGGCTGAGCCAGGGCTTCGACCAGGCACTGTTTTTAAAGCCATTGGTAGCGTCTGCGCCATACCCCGAATACGTGGTGACTTCCAGGTCGTTCTCGGCAGCGGTGGTATTGGTTGCATTGAGGTTTCGCTCTGTCAGCATATAATAGAACCGGACAGGAAGCACCGGACCCTTGGCAACGGGCCCCGATACCAGGGCGGGGTATCCCGTCCTGCGGAAATCGAACCAGGCCTCGTGAGCCACGGTCCAGGAAGAGATCCATTTCTGGGTGATAAGTTGCTGGAGACTGCCTGAATAAGCTACTGCCGGTTGGGCTATATAGGCGTTATAGGCTCCGGACAAGCCCCAGGAAGCGAAGGAAGCCTGGATGGCGGCATTGTAATTTGTTTGTGCATCGCCGGCAGCCCATCCTTTCAGGGCTGCTTCCGCCAGTAGGAAGTTGACTTCGGCAGCCGTCATCATCCTTGCTTGCAGCAGAGGCCCGCTGGCGTTCATATACATGCTGTTCAGCCAGGATACGTGCGGATTGTGCGAGGCCTGACTGGGATCCGAGCCTAAATTGTATACTGGCCCGCCAACAATGGCAGGTGGAAGACCCACATAATTGGGATCCTGGTCGACATCGCTTAACGCCACTCCTTTGGCAGCGATCACATCCGGAGAGAGATAACGCACCTGTCTGGCCTCGCCATTAAGGGTGGTATCGGCGATCACATCGGTGTTGGGCGGAAAGGAATTGTTCACATTCAGGAAGATCTGAACCTTATTGGCATATACCCCTAACCGGGGGTCATTAAGCGGCACCATGGTCTTGACGAAGGTAGAACACATTTTAATGACCCGATAATTGATGCTATCGGCGTCGTAATTGACATTGGAAGGCCAGGAATCTGCCGCACTGTTGCCCGCAAAACCCATAAGCGCGTCGTCTGAAGAGGAAGTGATGATGGGGTAAGTGGCAGGGTCTGCCACAATCTTTTCAATACCTGCCTTCGCGACATCAGGTGACTTATCGGAAATCCGCATGTAATAACGCAACGACAGGGAGTTCGCCAGCTTGCGCCATTTTGTAGGATCGCCGCCGTAATAAACATCTACGGCATCGATACTGCTGTTATAATCGGTCTTCTGTTTAGACAGCAAAGTATTGGCTGTCGCCAGGTCCGCCAGGATGCCGGTATAGATATCCTGCTGTTTGTCATACACCGGGAAGAGGTTGGCGTCGCCGGCCTGGTCTCCATCCAGGGCATGGGTATACGGAGCATCGCCATAGAGGTCGGTGATCAGCCCAAAGATCATGGATTTCATGACCAGCGAGACGCCCTGCTGAAGGTCGTAACCCAGGGTCACCGATCTGTCATATACATATTTGTTATTGCGCAGTATGTTGTAATAAGGGGTCCAGTCATTGGAACCGCTCCAGTCATATTCGTTGTGACTGCCCGTCCACCCATCCTTCTGGGTCTGCTGCATTACCCCGGCCGGATCGCCGAAGCCAAGCGTCACGACCTGCTGTCCCGCGGTCGTAAGCACGGTGGAAAGTACCAGGTTGGGATTGGTCGTGGAGGGGTCGGCCCCATTGGGATTCTCGTTTAGCTGCTCCAGATGTTTCTTGCAGGAGGAGAAAGTCCCCAGGCAAAAAAGCAGCAGGGTCAGTATCGGAATAATTCTCTTATGAATAGGTTGCATGATTAAAGATTTGTAATGGCTTAAAATATTACGTTTAATTTGATACCGACGGGGATCACCCATGGATACACGTTATATCTTTCAATTCCCTGTTCGAACTGTATGCCGTTACCCTGCACGGCAGTAGAGGGCTGATAAGCGTTTTCCGGATCGATGTTGATTTTGGCCGCCGTCCAGAGGATGATNNCGGCTGTATACCGAAAGCGTGGCGCCTTGCATCTTCATCGCCTTCACGGCCTTGGTGGGCAGGTCGTAACCGATAGATACTTCCCGGAGTTTGAGATAGGAGGCCGGGAACATATTGGCCCTCGTAAAGCTCCAGGAGGTGGCGCCGGCAATAGGAAGGATATCCGTGCCGTTCGGCTGGTTGATATTCTCGCCGAGGTTCTCGATATATCCCGTAGGGTTACCCTGGGCATCGAAGCCGGATGCCCTTACGCCGGGAATGAATACCCCGCCATAGGGAAGCGTATAGGACCCATAGGTAAAGGGATAGCCATTATACTGCGGCGTCGGTCCTCCAACAAGCGGGAAACGATTGCCCTTGCTGATAATCATCGAATTCTGGTTTTTCACCAGGTAGTCATGGAGCTGCTGAGGAGAGCGGCTGCCCGGATTGATCAGCTGGTTATAGAAGGGCATCCCTTGCCCGTTCTCCTGCCCATAGCGATAGGTCTGGGATACGAAATCGCCGCCGTTCCTCCAGTCGAGGGTAAAGCTGAGGGTGAAGCTTTTATAAGAGATGGAGCCCTGCATTCCCAGGATGAAGTTGGGATTGAAATTGCCGATTTTATTCTTCGTATTGATCGCATCGATAGACTGCCATTTGCCGATATTATCCAGCAGCGGATATCCATAGTAAGGAGATTTCGGATCGGTGACGGTGACCATTTTAGCATCATAGATGTCGCCGATCTGTTGACCCACATAGGTCCAGGCGCCTCCCTCGACATCCGTCCATAAAGTGTAATATGGCAGTCCATTCGCAAGCTGCACGATGGTGGTCCTGTTCCGGAAAAGATTGGCGTTTAGATCTACCTTCCAATTCTTCGTCTGGACAACAGTGCCACCCAGGGATAATTCTATCCCTTTACTCCGCAATAGGCCCGCATTGATGCTCTTGGAGGAATATCCTGAGGACGGCGGTGTGGTCGTGCTTAAAATCTGGTTCTTGTTTTCCGCCATATAATAGGTTCCCGCGAAACGAAGCCGGTTATGGAACATATTGAAGTCGAGCCCCCCTTCGTAGGAAGTAGCTATCTCCGGTTTAAGTTGTGGGTTTAACA
>PLXD01000649.1 GCA_003151295.1 Chitinophagaceae bacterium
CTGATCACCTGCCGCTACGGCATAGGCCCAGGACCTGGCTTCTTCGAAGCCGGAGGGATGCAGTTCTTTATCGAAGGCGGTATGTTTTCCCGGCGCATATACTTTAAAGGGCGATCCGGCGGATGACTTGCCGAAGAACTCATTCTTTGCGTCGAACCGGATGGTGAAAGCATTCGCCCGGGTATCGAAGCCGCCTTCGGCATATAGCTGATAGGGTAAAGCGTTGGAGGGCCGTATGCCTTTTTCCTGGGTGGGCATCATCGGAGAAGATGACGGGTCGCGGTTGACCTGTTCGATCTGTTCGGGGGTGAGTTGTTGGAAAACGGGAAGTTTCCTGAATTTCGCATTATGGATGCTTTCAAGAACGGCATCTTTGGCGAGAAAAGCGGGCAGCGGTATTTTTTCGCCGTTCCAGGGTTTGAAGGTGGAGCTCAGGTCCCCGCATATCGTGCGGCGCCAGGTGCTGATATTGGTCTCTTCTATATTCTTACCGAATTTGGCTTGCAGGAATTTCTCCAGGAACTGCAGGGTTGAGGTATGGTCGAATACTTCCGAGTTGACGCAACCGCCGCGGCTCCAGGGAGAGGCGATCACCATCGGAACCCGGAAGCCGAGACCGATCGGGCTATCGCGCGATTCTTCCTCGGGTTTGTATTTCATTTCCTGTTCCTTGCTAACGTGTTCCACACGGGTATCGATCCCTTTGGAAACCAGTCCGGTGCCGGGATGATAGGGGGGATTGAAGGGCGGCACATGGTCGAAGAGCCCATCGTTCTNNGGCGTGATCGGAGAAGTTCTCCGGGGCTATCAGCCAGGAGACGGTCGGCAACTGGCCGTTCTTCACATCCTCACGGAACTGGTGTAATACATCCCCTTTGGGCGCCAGCATTTCCCGTGCGGTAGCTCCATCCTGGTATTGGTAGGTTTCCAATTCGCGATAATGGGGGTCATTACTGTTGATGGCAAATGCCTTGCGGTGCAGGTTCTTCTCTTTCTCCGGGAGCTTCTCGAAATTTTCCGGGGTGAAAATTTTTATGTCTTCATTTGCAATTGTCAGCCATCCCTTTTTTTCCTGCAGTTGTTTCTCCAGTTCTTCTTTTTCTTTTGCTGTAAGTGTCGGAGAGCCTGCTTTATCTTCCAGGGCCTTGATGTCCATAGGCAGTGAGACGATCATTTTCCGCAGGAAGTTTTGATAGCTTGCCGAGAACTTCACATGATACTTTGTGAACCATTCTATGGGATTGTCGGTAAAATTGGTCAGCCAGGCATCATACTCTCCTTCCAGCCCCGATTCGAGGCTGATCTCGTTTTGGTAAATCTTCCAGGAGATACCGTTCTCTTCCAGGCGTTCGGGGAAGGTATCCCAGTTTGCAGGGGAGGGATAGTCCACATTATCGTTCAGCACGTTGGCCCGGGAGTCCATGTTTTGTTCTTCCCTTATCGTTCCGGTCCAGAAAAAAAGCCTGTTTGGGGTTGTGCCTGTCAGGGAGGAGCAGAAATTCTGATCGCAGACGGTGAAGGAGTCGGCGAGTGCATAGTAGAAAGGGAGGTCTTCCCTGTTATAATGCCCCATGGTCCAGGGCGAATGCGCGATCTCTTTATTGCCGGTTTTTTTTGCTTCCAGCCATTTGTCATGTTTGCCACCGTTGCCGGCGTCGACTTGGTTAGTCCATGAATGGGGTAGGCCACCCAGCCAGGTGGCTTTGGTGTCTTTGATATTGATCCGGAAAGGGGTATAGGTCTCACCGGTTTCACTGGTTTGCAGCCAGACCCGGTTCTTATTCGGAAGGGTGATGGCCCGTGGATCGTTAAACCCTCTCACNNAAGGAGCGGTTCTCCTGCATGAGCAGCACGACATGCTCTGCGTCGAGCCAGGTGCTGCCAAATTTGGGATCAATGGCCAGGGCTTTTAGTATCGATGGGGGCAGCATGCCTGTAAATCCGGTACCGCCTGCCAGCAGGGCGGCTTTCTTAAGAAAATCTCTTCTGTTGTCCATAAAATATTTCTTCTTGGGTTGTCTTTATATTTCTGTCGGCCGGTATAAAAGTATGCGATTATCGGGTTCCTGATGCCATTTGCGGGAAATTTAAGAAGAAGTTAATGAAAATGTAAGATTCATCGTTTTCGTTACTATGCTTTTAGTTTTATAAGAAGATTTATTTCAGAAAATTGCTCTGCAGGGTCTGCCATACTTCTGCTCCGTCTCCGGCCAGGGTTTGTTTCAGCATGTAGATGCTAAAGCCCTTTGCCTGTTCAAAATCGATCTTTGGTGGAAGCGTTAGCTCGGTGGGATTGACTACTATGTCGAGCAGCACGGGACCCGGATGTTCCAGGGCCTTTTTTATTGCCGGCTGTACGTCTTCGGGTTTCTCGACGCGGATCCCCAGCATGCCTATGGCTTCCGCCATCTTCGCGAAATTTGGGTTTTTCAGGTCCGTACCGAAGGGAGGCAGGCCGGCCACTTTCATTTCCATGGCGACAAAGCCTAAAGAGCTATTATTAAATACGACCAGTTTTACCGGGAGATCATATTGCAGGATAGTTAAAATGTCGCCCATCATCATGGCGAAGCCTCCGTCTCCGGACAGGGATATCACCTGGCGACCAGGGAAAGCCAGTTGTGCGCCGATGGCCTGCGGCATGGCGCTGGCCATGGATCCGTGGTTGAAGGAGCCGATCAGGCGGCGTTCCTGTGTCATTCTCAGGTATCGTGCCGCCCATACCGTCGGCGCCCCCACGTCTACGGTAAAAATGGCATCCCTGGCTGCCGATTCGCTGATGATACGGGTGAGGTATTCCGGATGAATGGGTGTCTCTCCTTCTTTGCCTATAGCGTGTGCATCCAGGTTTTCGCGACTTGTTTGATACCTGTCCTGGCAGCGTGTGAGATGGGTACGGTCGGATTTCTGTTCCAGCAAGGGCAGCAGACCCGAAAGGGTTTCTTTTATGTCTCCGATCAGGCCCCTGTCGAGGCGGCATCTCCTGCCTAATCTTTCGGGGCGGATATCTATCTGCACGATCGTGGCTTTTGCCGGAAACCAGTCTTTGTAAGGGAAGTCGGTGCCCAGCATGAGCAGCAGGTCGCATTCTTCCATGGCATGATAGCCGGAGGCAAAGCCTATTAATCCCGTCATTCCGACATCGAAGGGGTTGTCATATTCCACATGCTCTTTTCCCCTGAGTGCATGGACCATCGGGCATAAGATCTTTTCTCCCATCAGCATGAGTTCGTGATGGGCGCCAGCACAGCCGCTGCCGCAGAGCAAGGTGGGTTTTGAGGATTGATTGATCAGTGTAGCCAGTTGCTGCATTTCCGTATCGGAGGGTCTTATGGCTGGCCTGTTGATCAGCAGGCGGTGCTCCAATCCATTCTCTTCCACTTTCTCCATGGCGGTATCGCCCGACAGCCCGATCACGGCGACGCCGCCCAGGCCTACGGCATGCTGCATGGCTATCTGCAACACCCTGGGCATTTGTTTGGGGGAAGAGATGATCTCGCAATAATGGCTGCATTCGCGGAACAGCAGTTCCGGGTGGGTCTCCTGGATATAGCCCGTGCCAATTTCACTGCTCGGGATATGGGCGGCGATGGCCAGGACTGGGGCCATGCTGCGGTGGGCATCATAGAGGCCGTTGATGAGGTGGAGGTTGCCGGGGCCGCAGCTTCCTGCACAAACCGCTAATTTGCCGGTAAGCTGTGCTTCGGCCCCGGCGGCGAAGGCAGCGGCTTCTTCATGGCGATAATGGATCCATTCGATATTTTTTCTCTTTCGTATCTCCTCGGTGATGGCGTTCAGAGAATCTCCCACCACGCCGTGGATACGGCGGACGCCCGCCTGTTCGAGGATCTCGATGAGTTGGGTAGCGACTGTTTTGGCCATACAATTATTTTGAGGATGAGAAATAGATTTTGATGAGGGATATAAAGTTAAGGATAAGAATAATTCGGATGCATACCAGGCTGCAAAATCCTTTGTTTTGAATAACGAACCAATTATGAAAGAGGTCGGCAATATCAAATTTATTTGGATAAGCAAGTAAACACTGATTGGGAAATAAAAGATGTTCAGGAAGGAAAGTGATACTTTTATTTCAAATAATCGGATGATGAATAAATTATGGGCCTTACTCTCCGGGCTCTTTATTCTGTATTCATGTAATAGCAGTGTTACGTGGATGGATGAACAAATTGACCCCGGGACAAAATCGAATATTGACAAACTTGATAAGCAGGTCATAGAAAGTTTGTCTGCGGGAGATTACAGCAAGGCTGAAGGAGTTTTTAGTGATAAGCTAAAAGAAATCGATAAAGGGGGTCATTTCGATTCTTTGTTTTCCCAGGCGAAAGAGCGGGTTAGCTTTTCAAAGTTCAAAATCAGGAACCAGTTTTACATCAGGAATTCGGTGAAAGAGAAGGATATTTCTTTCAGGAGCGGGCTTTCCGGCGATCACGATTATTCCCTGGATTTCAAGTCGATCAATAAGGAGACCTTCGCAACCGTTGGTTATTTTGAAGATAGCCTGCAGATATTGTCTTTAGTGACTATATATGGCAAATATGGGGATACATGGAGACTAAACATGTTCCATCTGGGCATAATACGTTTAATGAACAAGGATGCTTTTGACTGGTATGAACGTGCCGCAGGTTATTTCAAGAAAGGTTGCTTTGTGGATGCAGCTAATGACCTGGACTTATGCCAGCAAGTTATCGAGCCGGGGAATAAAGTCTGGCATTATCAAAAGCAAAAAGATTTCGATAAGTTGAGTCGGCAAGTTTGGGAGGCAACGAACAAAGCATATTCTTTTCCATTGACCGTTAGCCAGGTTCCCTCAAAACCGAAGATCTTCAAGGAGTTTCCGCAAGTCACGAAGCAGGGCTATTTTCCAATGATCCTATATACGACAAGTCTGAAGATGTCGGACACTGCGTTATTAAGGAAGGAATGTGATGCGATGCACCAGGTGATCGGCAAAGTATTCCATGGGCTGGACCTTAATAATGAGTATATTATTTACAGGATATTTGAAAAGATCCCTTCTAATAATGACCTGGGTGTGAATTATGAGTTTGTGCGGAAGACCCATTAAATAGCCGAAAGAAAGTTAGCGGACCAGGATCCTGGGCTGGCCGCGGAGATTGCCGGGGAAATGGTGGATGAGGCGGAAAAATTAGAATTTCCCGAATGGATCGATGCTAAGGGAGCCGGGGGCGCCAGTGGTTTCCTGGCTGGGATAGCGGGCCCCATGATGGGGCTCACGGCTATTGCTGAGCGCAGGCCTTTCAGCGATTTTTTCTGAGTGAAAATCACTTAAATTTCAATTATTTTCATTTGAAGGATTAAGGATTATGTATTGTGGATAAAGACTATTAGAGTATCTGCAGGGATCGCCGACTGTATAACCGTACATCGATCTAATGCATCCATCCATATAAAATCCATATAAAAGAAGCGGCGGTTCCCGCAAAACGCATTAAATTAAGGCCTTATCATAATATCTCCATATATGCAAAAGGCAGCATTCCGTTTTTCGGCGATTATTTTCCTGTTGTTTTTTATGGAAGGCAGGACACAGGCTGGGGACAGCACCCGTATCCGGCTGATCCCGCAACCAGTCTCGGTCATCGAGAAGGCCGGTTCATTCGTACTCGATGCCGGCGTGGTGATCGTGGCGGGGAAGGAAATTCCGACTGCTACAGTAAACTGGTTTATTCTCCGGATGGCCTCGGAAACAGGAATCACCCTGCGTGGTGGGAATGGCGGAAAGAAGCGCATATCACTGCAATTGCTGTCGTCTACAGATAAGGGTGGGGCGGCTAAGGGTGGAACTGATAAGGACGGTTTGGGTAAGGATGGACTGGGTAAAGAGGGGTATGTGTTATCGGTGAAGTCTTCGGAGATACGGATAAGCGCCGCAGACCCGGCGGGTATTTTTTATGGAATGCAGACGGTATTACAATTGTTGCCTACCGGAACAGGGATGGGGCAGGGAATGGCTGCAGAAGGATCTTCGAAGAAATCGAGGGTGGCGCTTCCTTGTGCCGAGATCAGGGACTACCCGCGTTTTGGCTGGCGGGGGCTGATGCTGGATGTCAGCAGGCATTTTTTCACCAAGGTCGAAGTGGAGAAATACATCGATGAAATGGCCCGTTATAAATACAATACCCTGCATCTGCATCTCAGCGATGACCAGGGCTGGCGTATCGAGATAAAAAGCCTGCCTGAGCTAACGGGCGTGGGCGCCTGGCGGGTTCCCCGGACGGGCCGGTGGGCTGAGTTCATGCCTGCCCTGGCCAATGAGCCGGCCACGGACGGCGGGTTCTATACCCAGGACGATATGCGGGAGATCATCCGGTATGCGCAGGACCGGTATATTACCATCCTTCCGGAGATCGATGTGCCGGCGCATAGTCTGGCGCTGATCGCCTCCTATCGCGGGCTCTCCTGTACGCAGTTGCCTTATAGTGTGAATGCGGGCTACCGCAGTCCTGTCCGGGACGACAATGTGCTCTGCATTGGCAATGATTCGATCTATGGGATCCTGGATAAGGTATTCACCGAACTGGCGGCGCTTTTCCCTTGCGAATACATTCATATCGGGGGCGATGAGGCCTATAAGGGATTCTGGACGGACTGTCCCAAATGCCAGCGGCGTATGGCCGAGGAACACCTGAGCAATGTAGAGGAATTACAGAGTTATTTTATCAAGCGGATAGAAAAGATGCTAAAGACCAAGGGCAAGAAACTGATCGGCTGGGATGAGATCCTGGAAGGGGGCCTGGCTCCCGAAGCCACGGTGATGAGCTGGAGAGGGATGAAGGGCGGCGCAACGGCTGCCCGGCAGGGTCATTCGGTCGTGATGAGTCCCTGGGACTATTGCTATCTGGATCTTTACCAGGGGGAGCCCGCTGCTGAGCCTCCGACTTACGGGATGTGCCGCCTGAAGGATTCTTATACCTACGATCCGGTCCCGGACAGCGTGGATGAAAAATATATATTGGGCGGACAGGGGAACCTGTGGTCGGAAAGGGTGCCCAACTTCCGTCATGCGGAATATATGACCTGGCCTCGCGGGCTGGCATTGGCGGAGGTTTACTGGAGTCAGAAGTCGGCGCGTAACTGGAATGATTTTACGAACAGAATGGAGAGCGAGTTTGCCCGGATGGACAGGGACGGCATTAAATATGCCCGCAGTGTCTATAATGCCATCTTCACTCCCAAGCGGGAAGCCGATCGCAATTTCAGCGTGATCCTTTCCACGGAAGTAAAGGGCTTGGAGATCTATTACACTTTCGACAATACGAACCCGGATGCCTGTTATCCCAAATATACCGGCCAGCCCATCAAATTTCCCATAGGCGCCACGGATCTTACCGTCATCACGTATCGCGATGGGCACCCGATCGGGCAGCAGGTCAGCGTGAAGAAAGAGGACCTTGCCAAACGTGTGAACGAGGTGCATCATGTATACTGAGTCACACCAAACTAATTGAATAGGGCAACATCATTATAGTATGTAATATGCAGTGGGAATACACACATCGTAGTAGGATAATACGTTAATAGGGTTATACATATAATTTAAAGTCGTAATATTAGTATCTTTACGATACAATAGAAATAATAATTAAGGAATGAATGCTTTTTTCCACATTAAATCCATGTTCGATCCTTTATTGAAGAAAAAATTCTACCTTTGATAAATACAAGATTATATTACAAGTCTATCCCCCTCTCTCCTCTTTTATCCAATATCCTATCCAATTTCCACTAGTCGAT
>PLXD01000233.1:0-2580 GCA_003151295.1 Chitinophagaceae bacterium
CATTCGTCAAAGATAATTCTTCCGGACGGTCTTTTATAAACCCAAGTGCCGCCAAGAGTCAAGTGCCGGTGACAATCAAAAGCCGGTGACAGTCTTGAAAGGGATTTTGAGTTCAGCGGCATCTGGTGTTTTTTAAAAAATCTCATTTTACCAGTAAAATGAAAAAAGTGGAAAAAGGGCATACCCACTCCCCGACCCGCCTACGGCTGTTCGTACCAGAAACAGACCCAGTCGAAATTAACGGGACCGCCATGCCAGTTCCAGGACTCCATGTCAAAATGAAAATCATGATGAAAGGGTATCGCATCCAATCCGCGCAGGCGGGAGTTTACGGTGGTCCCTCCCCGGTCGCCCAGGTTGGCATCTCCGAGGGGCTGGGCATTGAAGATATGGTTAAAGGTCTCCGGATGCCCCCAGGAATAGCCGTAATAATCCTCCGAGCCGGTCCCGAAGTCATCGGGAAATTTGCTGCCGTCAATATAGATTTTCTCATCCCCCTCCCCCCACCATCCGCCGATCGGTTTGTAGACCTGCAAGCGGTCCNNTACCTGCCCCTTCTCCTTCTCCGTCATGAAATGGTCCATGCGCTTGAAGCCGGCATGAAAATACTGTGAGCGGGCGTCCCAATGCCAGTTACCGGTGGAGACATGGATGGAGCCGGCGATCGGGTAGTTCCCCTGGTTGACGAGCCGGACCACCGCCCCTTGCCGATAGGGCATCACCCAATAAGCCGCCATATTCCCCAGCGTATCGCATTTGCTGTACCAGTCTTCCGATACCAGCAACTGATCCCCGGAACCGAAAAAGAAACCGACGGGAGCATTCACACAAGGCCGCCCGTCGAAATCGATCTGCAGCCATAGATCTTTAACGGCATCGTCCAGCCCGCCTCTCTGGTTGGATCCCTCCAGGGAGAGCAGGATCTTCCGGAGGGAACCCGCATTCTCCAGCTCCAGTGTTTTGGCCGACCCGGGGTCCAGGGAAAAGGAAAAACTTTTCGTCTCTTTTTCTCCGGGGACAGTGGCCGTCAGCAGGGGTTTATCCATAAATGCCTGCAGGGCCTGGTTCGTCTTGCGGAATTCAGTTGCATAACGGACAGTCGACCGGGCGGAAAAACTTTCCACGGAAGTGCCGGGCCTATAGATCCGGTAATCGATATTATACCAGAAACCGGAGTCGGCGCCACCCGGCGCTTTGTCGTATGTAATCTTTATATGTCGGGCAAAGGGAATGGGCGCATATAAATTATGCCCGGGTTGCCCGCCTTCATTGATGTGCAGGGTGTCCTGCTCTATGGTTCGCTGAGATAAGGGCGATCCTACCGCCGTGTTTTGCCCGATCAGGGCGCCGGTATGATCCGCATCCCAGAAGGGTTGTGTTTGTCCGTCGATATAAAACCGCAAATGCGCTTTTTTATTGGGGTGACCGCCCGCCCAGAAACGGGTGATGACACCCGGGCCATCCGCATCCAGCAGCACATATTCCTCTCTTCCATGATTATTCTCTTTGCGGAGGTAGTTATCCCAATCATTGTTGGCATACCAGCCTTCCCGGTCCTTCGCGACAGAATGCCTGTCATAGCTGCTTACATGGTGCAGGGACCATTTTCCTCCCTGGTATTCCGCCAGCTGGGACCGGTCGGTCAATTCCTCCAGCAGGGTATTACAGGTCAGTTGTGTCTTCTGTTGCTTCTTCTGTTGTGGCTTGGTCCGGTCCGTTTGTTGTTGCGCCTTTGCTTCGTGTAATGTTGCCAGTGAATAGAACAAAAACAAACCGGCAAACAGATTGATCCTTTTATTCATACCCCAAAATAAGACTCATTTATGATATTCGACTTCTATCATTACGGGAAAATTGATCGGAGGGCTTCCTGCCCGTTGACCATCAGTATAATGATCAGTTGAACTCTACATCCTTTCATATGCTATTTTTAGATAATTTTATAGAAGGACATTCATTTCCTGCGGTCCTTAGAACAGATATTGATGAAGACAATTCTACTGGTTACGGCTATGCTGGTTGTGTACGGAGGGTTATCCCAATGCCCTTTCAACGTTTCATTGAGCACCGAGAGCAATAACTGCCTGGGAACGTCGCTGAATGTCATTTCTTCCAATAGCCCCGTGCAGATCGTATGGTATAATGGCAGTACCCCTGTCAGCGAAGCCACAAGGACCAACTATTCCGGCGCCCTGATCTCGGGGGGAAATGGGCCGGGTTCGGCAAACAATCAGCTAAATGCTCCTGATGGGATCTCTATCGATGTCAATGGAAATATCTATGTCGCAGACGCGGGCAACAACCGAATTCAGAAATTCGCGCCCGGTGCTACCAGCGGTGTGACGGTAGCCGGGGGAAATGGAGCAGGTGCGGCGACAAACCAGTTGTCCGGACCAAGCGGCGTGTTCGTAGATGCCAGTGGAAATATCTATGTCGCCGATCAAAATAACAATCGCATACAGGAATGGACGCCCGGTGCTACCAGCGGCGTGACGGTAGCCGGAGGAAATGGAGCAGGTGCGGCGGCCAACCAGTTATCCAGGCCAGCCGGCGTATTCGTAGATGCCAGTGGAAATATCT
>PLXD01000233.1:2592-2803 GCA_003151295.1 Chitinophagaceae bacterium
ACCAGTTGTCCGGACCAAGCGGCGTTTTTGCAGATGCCAGTGGGAATGTATATATCGCCGATTACGGGAATGGGCGTATACAGGAATGGCCGCCGGGCGCGGGGTTTGGAATTACGGTAGCAGGGAGCGCCGCTCCCGGGCCCTCATCCCCCCTCTCCTTAGTTCATCCCGACGCTCTTTATATGGATGGCAATGGCACCCTGTATCTTAC
>PLXD01000590.1 GCA_003151295.1 Chitinophagaceae bacterium
GGAATGGAATGGCCCGTGAATGGTTTTTTATTCAAGGATCCGCAAAAGGGCAGCTGGTACCTTTATATAGGTGAATACCGGGAAAACTATTTGGCTGAACCCGGCAATGCCACGAAGGATATGAATTGTGTGATCTATAAGTCCGATGACAGGGGGAGTTCCTGGAAATTGATCGGGGACCTTTTTAAAGCCAACCAACCTGTATACGATTCCCTGGAGATCGAAGCGCCGGACGTCATGATCGTGTATGCCGATCATAAATACCACATGATCTTCGACTTCGTGTCCAGCAAAGATACCTGGGCGAATATGAATCAGTCCGGGATCGGATATGCAGTGGCAGACCGGCCCGAAGGCCCTTTCATGATCTCCCCGAAACCACTGCGCATGAATACCGATTACAAGGACAGTCCTTTTGAGGGCAGGTATTCCCGGGTGTATGCACCGATGATCGTCAAAAGAAAAAAAGACTGGGTGATGCTTCATATGATGGACAGCCCGCCCGGCTGGGCNNCGCTCCAGGAGTTCTTCCCGGCATTCTTTGATGAGCAATATGTGTATTTACCGGCGACATCGGTCGCGCTGAACCGCAATTACCAGTCTGTATTCCGCGTGAAACCGGAAGACCTGGGAAACCCGGAAAAGTATGAAACATTTGCCGCCGGTTCTTTCTGGCACTCCGTCAACCTGCCGGATGAACATTCCGGCATTTGGGGACAAACGATCTCGGGCCTCATCGACGGGGATACTTTATATGCCATGTATCCTTCGAAGGACCTCCGGAATTATGGGACCATCAACCTGGCAAAGGCGCCCTGGCCCGGGATCTACAAAAAGAATGGGTTCCAGTTGGGCGCGAACGCAGGGAAAACTTTTTCCTATATCAAACGACCGACCCGGCTCAGGGATCTCCAAATGGACTTTAAGATGGATGGTACTATGTACCTCGTCTGGGATTTTCATACCCCGATCGATCTTCAAAATGCCTGGGGGAAATTCGATCTTGAACGAAATGCCAGGCATAAACAACTTCAAATCGATAGCAAGGGTTGGGATCTCCGGATCGGCGACAGCGTAAGCGGGTTGATATCGAAAGACTCCGGGCAGTGGAAGGACTCGGGGCAGTGGAGATCTTCCGGGCAGTCGAAGGGCGCAGGCCAGTGGAGATCCGGGGACGCGGGCGATAACAAATTGCGGATTGAAAAGAAGGGGAGTCAATATCTTTTCTCGCTGAATGGGTTGCTTTTCTACCAGGGTGAATTGCCCGAAGACCCAGGCCCGGTAGGCATTTACCTGGACGAAAACAGCCATGTGGCCGTAGATAGTTTCCTTTTGGCAGGCGAAAGGGTGGACGGATCCGTTACGGTTGGTTTTTATGATGCATTGGTGACTTCCGGCGACAAGGATAGCAGCTGGTCTTTTGTGAACGACCCCCATTTTATATACGGAAGGGGAGCGGTTTCAAAACATACCGGCGCCTTTGCAAAATGGAACTTTGAAGGACGCGCCGTCCAGCTTTGCCTGCCCAAAGGGCCGAAATTCGGTAAAGTGAATGTTTTCCTGGACGGGAAACTGGTAAAAACACTTTCTTTGAACAGCCCCGGATGGCGCAAGTCATCCGCATTGTTTTCCGCCGGTGATCTTTCGGAAAAACCCCATGCGATCTACCTGCAGGTGGTTGAAGGGCTGTTGCCATTGGACTGTATCAGGGTTACCCTTTGATAGTATCAGGGTACCTGTTTAATTTATTCTTTAACTTGTATAAACGCCGGATGTATGTCTTATTTTAAAATATCGCCCCAACAGATCGCAGACTTCGAAAATTCTTAAACAGACTTGATTTGAACAATCAATTGGCAAAAACGATCTTTTATAATATTAATCCGGAGGATATTGTGCAATTTATAGCGTAGCCTGTAATTTATTTATTAATAAATCTCTATTGCCATGAAACATGTCCAGGTGAACAGTTCAGTCAACAGATTGCTAAACGGCCATCCCCGTTGTTCGCGCATTGGCAGGCGGGTTTCTTTTGCTTTTCAATCCCTTCTTTTGCTGTTTTGTATAATGCTTTTTGGTGTGCCTGTTTCAAAGGCGCAATTCCGGGCAGCCGTGGTCAAGGTGGATATTACACCCACAGACGCTCAAAACCTTCTTGGTTATGGCGCCCGCAGGTCAACCGGCGCCCACGACCACATCTACCACCGGATTGTGGCGCTTGACGATGGGGCTACCCAGTTTTTTATTATATCGTCGGACCTCTGTCTGTATTCTCCTTCGGAATATGATAAAGTGGCAGCCAGGCTTCAACATCAATATGGGATCAATCCGTCGAATATATGGTGGGCGGTAACACACACGCACTCAGCGCCCGAAGTGGGGACGCCGGGCATGTATGGCGTTTATTTGAGCGATCGCGTCCAACAGGAATCCGATTCGAATTATACGGCGCTGGTGGAGCAAAAATTAATAGACGGCATTGCGGAGGCGCGGAAAAACCTGGCTGCTGCCCGTCTCGGTGTGGGTTGGGGATTTTCCCAGGCCAATATCAACCGGCGTGCAATCGATGTTGACGGCAAAGCCTCCCTGGGTCTGAATCCGGATGGACCAGTAGACCGGCGGATAGGACTATTGCGAATCGATAAGGAAGACGGGAGCCCACTGGTTCTGATCGCAAACTATCCAATGCACGGAACGATATTGGGGCCGGCAAACCTGGAGATCAGCGGGGATGCGCCGGGAATTGTTTCAGCATACGTTGAGCAAAAACTGGGCGTTCCGATGCTGTTTATCAACGGGGCGGCTGGTAATCTCGCGCCAATCTACAGCGTGTATCCGGATCCGAAATCGGGACATCTGGATCAGTTCCGGGTTCTGCTGGGAGACAAAATACTCGAAGCCAATCGAAAGATTATCGCTACGACAGATACGGTGAAACTATTTGCGGGATCATTGAATGTAGAAACTCCCAGGAAGCCCGGTTTGGGATGGCCATCCGAACTGAGTAAGTATACAAATACCACAAAAGCAGGCGTTAACAGGGTGCGGCTTCCGATTCGCTTTTTAAAGATCAATGAAGATATTGCCATCTGGAGTGCGCCCATTGAGCTGTTTTGTGAGGTTTCCAATGAGGTGCGTGAGTGCTCTCCCTTCCCCTACACTTTTTATTTCGGTTATACCAACGGCTGGTTTGGTTATTTGCCGGTTTCGTCAGAGTGGGGATACGGAGGGTACGAAGTCGAAACCGTTTCTCCGTTTACCCCGGCAGCGTCAAAAGATCTTACGGAGTCAGTTCTTGGTTATCTTCAGGGAGAAATGCGGAGCGGGCTTTCTGCTGTAAAGCGTGTCCAAGGGAAATAATGCGTCGGGTCAATTTTTAAAAAACAAGGTCATGAAGAATAAATACCAGTTTCATCTTCGAGGGTTACATGTTTTTTTGCTGCTTTCCGGCTTGATGGCCGCGGGTTGTAATAATAACGGTTCTTCCCCTTTCGGTAAATCGGCGGAGAAGGCCCTTTCCACCTTTGAAGTACCGCCGGGATTCAAGATTGAGTTAATCGCTTCCGAGCCCTTGATCACCTCTCCCGTTGATATGACGATCGATGAAAACGGGCTCATGTATGTGGTGGTGATGCCCGGATACCCCCTCGATAAAAGTGGCACCGGCAAGATTATATTACTCTCTGATACGGATGGTGATGGAAAGATGGATAAAAGTACCGTTTTTGCAGAAGGTCTGACGCTACCCGATGGCATCATGCGCTGGAAAAAAGGGGTGTTAATAACGGATGCTCCCAATGTCATATACCTGGCGGATACCACCGGAGACGGCCGTGCAGATATCCGGGATACGATCCTTACCGGGTTCGCTTTAACAAATCCCCAGCATAACCCCAACAATCCCAGGTATGGACTGGATAACTGGATTTATATTGCTCATCAGGGCGCGGTGAAAACTACTAATTATGCAAAGGAATTCGGAGACGAGGGAAGAGACATTTATTTCCCTGGAAAACCCAACAGCGTTCATCTACCGAAAAATGCCAACGGGCGCTCTGTCCGTTTTCGCCCAGATAGTAACCAGCTTGAAATGACTTCCAGCGCCAGCCAGTTTGGACAGGCCTTTGATGAATGGGGACATTGGTTTGGTTGCAATAACTCCAACCAGGGTTATCAGGAGGTTATCGCCGATCGCTATTTCGAACGGAATCCCAACCTATTGATTTCAGATGCCGACCAGAACATGTCCGATCACCTCGATGCACCGGAAGTTTTTCCTACCACGACAAATCCCGACCGGCAATTGCTTACGGATGTCGGGGTAATGACTTCAGGTGGCGGGCTGACGGCCTATCTGGGTGCTGCATTTCCGGCTCCCTTTGATAAAAATGTAACTTTTATTACGGAATGTGTAAGTAATCTCGTTCATGCGGATGTTCTGAAGGACAGCGGAGCCAGTTTCGTAGCGAGCCGCATTTTTCCCAACAAGGAATTTCTGACTTCGACTGACGCCTGGTCCCGTCCGGTAAATATGTATGTCGGACCTGACGGCGCGCTATATGTATTGGATTACTATCGACGGGTCATTGAATCTCCGGAGTGGATGTCGGAAAAGGCAATCGCAGCTGGCGGATTGTACGATGGTGCTGATAAGGGCCGGATTTACAGGATCACCCCGGTAAACGGGAAAAAGGCGGAGTGGACAAAAGGTCTTCATTTGGGGAATGCCGGTATTGAGGAATTGGTAAAGGATCTGGCCGATCCGAATAGTTGGTGGAGAATGAACGCCCAACGGTTATTGGTAGACCGTTCGGATAAAGCGGCCATACCAGCCCTCGTAAGCATGGCCGGAAATTCCGCTTCACCCATGGGCCGGTTACATGCCCTCTGGACCCTGGAAGGGATGGGGGAACTTCAACCCGGGCTGATCGAAAATGCGTTGAAGGACACAGTAGCGGGAATCCGGGAAAATGCGATCAGGCTGGCTGAACTCCACTTATCCGCTGCTCCTGAACTGACAAAAGCATTGCTGGCCTTACAGAATGACCCGGATGCCAAGGTCCGGTTTCAATTATTGCTGACACTGGGATTTGTAAATACGCCGGAATCCGTTCAGGCCAGGAATAAACTGCTGTTTGCGGATATAAATGACCCATGGGTCCAGATCGCAGCATTATCCGCCCCTTCTTCGCAAACGGCCTCTTTATTAAACGTGGTGTTTGAAAAATTTCAGGATCATATCCCGGCTTATGCTTCCCTGGTACAACGTCTAACGACCATGGCCGGAGCCAGCGCCAGCCCGGAAGATATTCACAAGCTCATTCAAAAGGCTACCGATATCCATCTGAAGAAACAGGCCTGGCAAGCGCCGATATTGGAAGGCCTGGCACAGGGAATGAAGAACAGGAAGTCCCCGGTGCCCGTTGCTGAAGCAGATCAGACCTCGCTCGTGAAGACATTTTTTGAAAATCCTTCGGAAGAACTGCGGCAGGCTTCCTTGCAAATGTTGACAATAAATGGAATCTCAAACACATCCCTGAAGACTGCCTCCCTTGCAAAAGCTGTCTTACTCATAAAGGACAGCAGCATGTCTGAAGAGAAAAGAGCCGGCGCCATTGATTTTCTAACGCTGGACGATCCTTCTGCCCATATTTTGCTATTGGAAAAACTACTGGTTCCCCAAGAGCAGGCGTCTGTTCAGCTGGCCGCTCTGCGCACTTTAAGTAAAATACCCTCCAATACGGTCAGCGAATATTTAATACAGCAATGGCCGGTGCTGACCACCGAAATAAGGGACGCCGCCATCGGGGTATTAATGGTTAATCCGGAGAGGCGGGCGCTCCTCATCGACGCGATTGAAAAAGGCAAAATACTCGCCAGCAGTGTGAGTTTTAACAGGAGTGTCAGTCTTATGATGATGAAAGATGAAAATCTGCGTAAGCGTGCCCGGATATTGTTTACAAAGAACGAGGAGCAGGCCGGGGAAATTAATAAAGCGTACCAGGAAGCCCTTGCATTGAAAGGGGATCCGGCAAAAGGCGAGCAGGTATACCTGGCAAACTGCGCCAGGTGTCATTCCGTAAGGGGTAAACTGGGGGTGCCGTTTGGCCCGGACCTGGGAACCATCCACAATTGGAAAAAAGAGGATATCCTGGCCAATATCCTCAATCCTAGTCTGTCCATCTCCGCCGGCTATGAGCTTTGGGAAGTGGAATTGAAAAACAATGAAATGGTGCAGGGAATCATCGCAAGCGAAACGCCTACTGCGATTACGCTTAAAAATAGCGAGGGTTCTAAAAGGACGATCAATCGCCAGGAGATTAAGTCAATAAGATCGCTCAGTATTTCAGCGATGACTTCGGGGTTAGAGAAAANNCTGGCCTTTTTACGACAGAACTAATATGGAGATACCGCAATTTTTTCTTCAGGCGGAGTCTCAGGCAGGGCATAAAGTGTCTTACTTGCCCAGCTTGAGACTCCGCCTGTGTAGCTTTTGGCATATAAATTTCTTTGGCTGCCAGCTCCTCATCTTATGGCCGTAAACGGCATAAAACGCCAGATAGAGATAGCAGGGGAATAATACCCAGTAGGCCCTTCTCACATCCCATGCGTCCGCATAATGACCATAGATCAGCGGCAGAATGGCGCTACCGCAGAGGCCCATAATCATGATGGAGGCTCCCAATTTGGTGAAACGCCCCAGATCATCCAAGGCCAGGGGCCATATACCGGCCCATCCCAGGGAATTGGCCAAGCCCAGTAATACCACGAACCATATCGATATATCCGTCACATGGCCCAGCAAGTCGACTCTTCCATGCGCGAAAATGATGAGCAGCGTCAATACGATTCCCAGGAAGGTGCAAATCCGGAATGCATTCACCTGTTTTATGTATTTGGGAATACCTACAATGCCCAGCAAATAGCCGGCAATGGTTGCAAAAAGGGTATAGGACGGAAACACTTTGGCCTCCATTAAGGGGATGTGCATCGAATTGGCATATCCTATGATCGTATCGATAGCGATCACCTGCGTGCCGACATGAAGGAAAATGGCCAAGGCCCCCAATACGAGATGGGGAAAATGGAATATATTCTTTTTGGCGGCGTTGGCACTGGCTATTTCAGGGCTTTCCTGTTCCGTATCGATTTCCGGCAAGGGCGAAAAACGGATGAAGGCGCCTAATCCGAGCAGCACCAGCCCAATAAAGGTATAGGGTAAGATCACCCTGCCGATCAATTCATTCAGGGCGGCATTCTTCTGTCCCGCATCCATCAGGGGCAATTGTTTGAATAATTCGCTATCCGTCACTTTCAGCACTACCGAGGCAAATAATAAGGGTGCTATTATTCCGGCCCCTTTATTACAGATGCCCATCATGCTGATACGCTGTGCCGCTTTCTCCTTGGCGCCGAGGATGGTGATATAAGGATTTGCGGCGGATTGCAGGACCGCCAGGCCGGAGCCGATGGTGAATAGTCCCAGCAGGAAGACCTCATAAGTACGGGTCAGCGCCGCCGGTATAAAAATAAAGGCTCCCACGGCCATTATCCAAAGGCCCAGCATGATCCCGTTTTTGAACCCTACCGATTTGAGCAGGTAGGAGGAAGGCACGGACATGATAAAATAAGAGATATAAAAGGCGAAGGCCACCAAATAGGATTGAAAATTGGAGAGTTCGCAGGCTATTTTAAAATAGGGGATCAATATGGAATTCACCCAGGTCACGAAACCAAAAATGAAGAACAGTCCCCCGATGATCAGCATGGAGGTGAACGTTTCCCTTTCACTTAGCGAACCGGCCTGCCTGCCAATTGGCGGTCTCTTTATTCTCCTGTACATGATCCCTGATTTGTAAAGCGGGTGAAAAACAAAAAGCCAGCGCCAATACTGACGTGTGTATGTTCACGAATATAAAATATTTCTCTTTTATCGGCAGGTTATGAGCCGGTTTATTTTGTCATACCGGGAGGAACGGCAAAGGACAATCATGAGCGGGCATGTTTTCGAAGCCTTTCCGGGGAGATATTTTTTTGTATTCCAAAACGATT